>CALUPJ010000001.1 GCA_944322555.1 Candidatus Gastranaerophilales bacterium
GAAAAAATGCTGTTGAAACAGGTGAAAGATATGCATTACGTACAAACAGAGGTCAACTTATTGTTACTGATGAAGTAAAAGAAGGCTATGATGAGTTCATGGAGTATGTTGGTGAAAACAATCCGCAGGCATTTGCTTTGTATATGATGAATTCAAACGGAATCGGCAGTATTTACGAGAAAAATTCTGCAGCTTCAGCACCAGTTTCCGATGACATATTTAACAAGAGTGAGCAATCACAAATTCAAGTTTCTGAAGATAAACTACAAATTTCCAATCAAATTGCATATAAAGAAATTTTAAATGATATACAAACAAATACTAATTTAGGTAATTACTTAATATACGAACACAATGGAATCGAATATTTAACAGATGTGAAAAATATGCAAACAGCTGAACTGACCGCTGTTGTAAGTAGTCTAGCAACCAATGGTATGGTTAGCAGTGAGATTAATAATGTTGTTCAAAATATTAAAGTTAATGACTATAAAAAATTAGAAGTATCAACACAATCCGGACAACCAAAATCTAATACAAATTATGATACAGTTGAAAAGTTTGATACTACAGAAGTTATTCCAATTACTAATGGTATTGTTATTGGCAGTGTTTACGACGGAACAGTAGAAGGGGAGTATGATATTACTCAAGCAACAGATCCAACAGAAGGAAACAGTGATGGGGCTGTTAATAAAACTGAAAATAATAACAAGACCGATTCTACAACGGAGACAATAACTAATGGTTCTACAGAATTCAATGGTCATAAGATTGATACAGGCTGGATTATAAATAATTCTGTAATGATTGCACAAACAACGCGTCCAATAGCAAATAATAAAGTTAATACAACTGTAGATAGTGATAATACTGCTCCGATTAAGACTTATGTTCCCGATAATGATTTTATGGAAAGAATTTATGAAGCCGAACAAACTGTTGCCGGCAGACATCAAGATAACGGCAAATTACAATCATTACTTGATAGTATGGCTAATCTGTTGGATGGCAGAGATTATAATGATCTTTCAGATGAAGAAAAGAAAAAATATGATGAATTAGAATTTGCATACAAGAATCAATTGTATACTTCTTATGCCGAAGAAATTTATACAGAAGCATCCGGTGATGATGATTTTGACTATGCTGAATTCGCATACTATGTAAGCATATTTAATCAAATACAAGCCGCAGGCGGAAATTGTGTAAGCATTGCAGATTATAACGGTGAAAACGGTGATGCGGCAAGTGACTCTGATTGGTTAACCAATATGGTGGAATGCGGAAAAATTACTCTTGAAATTATTGATACTGATAAAAATACCGGTTTAGTAAGCTTTGATACAACATCTCCAAGCTCTGATACGTATGTAGATTATACGGAAACAACTGCTATTGATAAGAAAGCAATGGCAAAAGCTGAAGCAGAGTATGAACACGCACTTAAAGAAATTGATCGTAAAGACAAAAAATATGATATGGATTTATCAAAGCTTGAGGCAAAACGTGCAGCATTAACTACTGAATATGAATCCGATAAGAAAGTCATAGAAGATAATATCGAACGTACATTTGGTATATTCGGATAACAACAGATGTAAGACAAATCATTTCCTTTTTAATCCCTTTTCCCTTTTTCCGCTTGAGCCGCAAACTCAAGCTTTTTTTTGAGCTGCGCATGTGGATAATTGCCCGGCTTTTGAGTTAAGCCTGCCAGCTTAAAACAATTATCCGAAGCCGCTTCAAAGTTTTGTTCTCTAAAACATCACTTATGAAAGGGGGCGTAAAATACAAGATTACTTAGTTGTGAAATTTTTAAATTTAAACTTCTATTATATAACTAAGTATGAAAAGAATAACGGAATTCATTTAAATAAACAGTAGCATAAAGAGGAAGCCCCCGCAAATGCGGGGGCTTCAATACACTATTTATATTTATTATATTAAGTTCAGTGCAATACTTGGTGTCTGGTTTGCGGTAGAAAGCAATGTAGCTGTTGATTGCTGAAGTATCTGATATTTGATATAATTAGAAGATTCTTCTGCAACATCAGCATCTTTTATTGATGAATTTGCTGCTACTATGTTTTCCTTTTGTACATCTATCGCATCAACAGCTGAATTTACACGGTTCATATATGCACCTATAAGAGTTGTTCTATCCGAGACATTCTCTATTGCGTCATCTATGAACTGTAAGAATTCACGAGCAGTTGAATCATCCGTATAAACTGCATCACAAATTGCTGTGATACAAGATACACTTTTTACGGCACTGCCATCATTATTTGGATCATATGAATTATCTTGAATAGCTGTATATCCAAGCTCTGAATAATCATATACTGTTCCGTTAGATAATTCAACGCGTTGACCTGTGATACGTGCATATAATGCAGAGGTTTCATAATCGATAGAACCATCAGCGGCACCCTGACCTCTTTCAAACCAATTATCCTGTGTCCTGTTAGGTTCACTTGTGATAAAGAGTGCAGTACATTTGGCAGACGCAAATAATGAACTGTCCAAATTAATAATATTTGCACGTCCTGAATTATTACTTACTTGTAAGTTCACACCTGAACCGCTTAAATAAGCCGAACTTGTACCATCTAACAATTGTATTCCATTGAAATCAATAACTTCGCAAAGACGGTTGATTTCAAGCATTCTCTGTTGTACTTCGGTTCTTATAGCATTCATTGATGATGTACCGTAAGTACCGTTAGCTGCCTGTTCGGTCAAGTCTCTGATACGTTGTAAATAATCTCCAACAATTCCCAATACACCTTCTGCTGTATCAAGAAGTGTAAGCCCCATGGTTGCGTTTGCTTCAGCTACGTCATAGCCTGAAATTTGCGCTTCCATTAATGTGGATACAGCGGAACCCGCTGCATCATCGGCACCGGAGTTAATTCTAAAACCTGTAGAAAGTCTTTCCATTGCCGTGTTCATACCGCTTGTTGCGGCTGACAAGTTTCTTTGCGCGGTTAATGACGCAAGGTTTGTGTTGATTGTGATTGAAGCCATAGTGTGATCTCCTTTTCTTTTTTCTTCATCCTTGAACATAACATAATACTATATGTTCACTAAGGCTTGTCCGTACCGGTAAGCCTTTTAGGGGTTTCTATAATTTCACACTATTATATTAACGGTCTTTACACCTTTTTAAAATTCTCAAATAGTTAGAAATTTCTCTAACTTTAGTTATAAACCTTTAATATGCGAAAACGGCCAGAATAAGAAAACGGCTCTGCCAATAAACCTCTCTTTTGGTAATGTCCCCCAAAAACGACTGTCCATAGAGTTTCCACGATTATCTCCCATCATGAAATACTGCCCTTCCGGTACTATCAGAGGCCCGCAAAACATATCTTCACGGCATTTGTGAAAATCGTATTCGCTCATTATATAATCTTCTTTTAGGGGTTTATCATTAATATATACTTTATAAGCTCCGTTGTCGCTTTGTTTTATTTCAAGTTTTTCTCCTGGGAGTCCTACAACGCGTTTTATATAGGCAATATCCTTGCAGAAAAATCCTGTTAACCGACTAAATACCGCCCACGGAGTTGTTTTAAGTTTAACAAAAGGCGGATAAAAAATCATTATATCACCGCGCTGCGGCGTGTTTTCAAATCTATGCGTTTTCAATAAATTGGGGTATTTTGATAATTTTTCTACAACTATTCTGTCACCTTCCACAAGGGTAGGTTTCATTGAACCTGAAGGTATCCATCTTAATTCCGCAATAAAAAATCTTATTAAAATTACAGCCACTACAACAAATACAATCGTATCTACCGCTTCTTTAAAATTTGCTTTAAGCTTTTCTTTATCAATCATATCGTTCTTATTAAATCCTCTAATCCGGTTTTGTAGATATTGTCAGGAATTTCTTCCAGCTCTCTTCTTATTTTTTCAAGATAATTATCTGTTAAAATCATTGTTTTTTCAATACCTAAAATATCTTTTGGAGTATAGATTTTATTTTTTGCATCTGCCTTAGCAGACTCTGTATCCAAATCGTTTTTCAGCTGGAACAGAATTCCGAAATTAACAGCGGTATTGCAGGCATTATTCAAATCTAAACCGCAGATTAAAGCGCAGCTCTCGGCCATTGCTCTAAATAGGCTTGCGGTTTTTCCTTCAGCAATTTCAAGATATTCTTCTATTGCAGGTATTTTCCCTCTTAAAAAATATTGTTTTATTTCCGCTTCGCACATTCTTTGCGTACAATGCCGAAATATTTTTATTATATCCATATTTTCTGTTTTAATAAGCTTTTCTGTTGCAAGTGCCAACAGTAAATCGCCGGAAAGAACAGAGATTTGCGGAGAGAACTTTTCTCCGAGGGTAATATTTCCGCGCCTTGTTTTTGCTCCGTCTATAACATCATCATGCAACAATGATGCATTGTGAATAAGTTCTCCTGCTGTTAATATTTCGATTATATCGGATGTAATATCTTTTCCGAGAGATTTTAAATATAAAATTATAAAAAGAGAACGTATTCGCTTTTGCGGGCTGTTTACAAAATTTATTAATTCTTTATAAATTAGTTCTTTTTCTGAAAACAGTAAAGCGTTTAAATTTTTATCTATGCTTTTTAATTCCGTTTTAATAATATTTTTTAATTTATCCATATATAAAATATTATCATAAACGATTTTAGGGTTATATTAGTAATATAGAGTATTGTCAGGCTTTATTTAATATTTCAGAAACTTTAATTTTAAAACTGTTATAAATTTAGTTTTTTTATTATAATATAGGAAGAAAAGAACTGGAGGCGGATTAAGTAATATGTCAGTAGCACTGGAACAGAAACAGGGTTTAATAGCAGGAGACGGGCTTTTGCCTGTTAAAATGGCGCAGTATGCAAAAGAAAACGGTTTTGATGTAGTTGCAATTTCTTTGTCGAATGACAATTATTCACAGCTAAAAAAATATTGCTCTAAAGTATATTCATTCTGTCCGGGTGAAGTTCAGAAAATAGAAGATACCTTAAAAGAAGAAGATATAAAACAGATTACCTTTCTTGGTAAAGTCAGTAAAACGGTTCTTATAAAACGCCCGAAATTTGATGCAAGAGCTTTGGATTTTATTAAGAAGGCTATAAGATTAAATGATGATCAGGTAATGCTTATGATAATAGAAGAGCTTGAAAAAATTGGTATTACAATACTTGATCAGACTCTGTTTATAAAAAATCTTATGATACCTTCGGGAATATTGGGTAAGGTGCAGCCGACTCAGGAGCAGATAGATGACGTAAATTACGGGTACTGGCTGGCTAAAGAAACCGGAAAGCTGGATGTCGGACAGTCTGTTGTTATAAAGGATAAAATGATAATGGCTGTTGAAGCTATAGAAGGGACTGATAATTGTATAAAACGCGGTTGTAAAATCGCCAAAAAGAATTCAAGGGTTATTAAAGTTGCAAAACCGACTCAGGACAAACGTTTTGATATTCCGGCAATAGGGCTTAAAACATTAAAAACTATGAAAAAGTATAAAGCTGATCTTATTGCGGTAGAAGCAGGTGAGACGATTATTGTTGACAGAGAAGATGTTATAAAGTTTGCAAATAAGAACAATATTGTTATAATGGCAGTGTAGTATGAGTAAGATTTTTATTATTACGGGAGAGTATTCGGGAGATATCCACGGCGGGAAAGTATTGGAGTTTTTAAAGGCTGAAATACCCGGGCTGGAAGCTGAAGCGATAGGCGGAGAAAATCTTCGTAATGCGGGAGCAAGAATTTTTTGCGACCATTCACATATGTCAGGTTTCGGTTTTAATATAAAAATGGCATTAGAGCATTTAAAGCTTGAAAAGAGAGTGTGTGATTATTTACTGAACGAGTACAAGCCGGATTTGGTATTACTTATTGATTACGGTACGTTTAATCTGCGAGTAGCCAAAAGGATTAAGGGGCATGGTATAAAAGTCTTTCATTATATACCGCCGCAGGTATGGGCAAGTCGTAAATGGCGTATAAAGAATATAAAAAAGTATGTTGATAAGGTTTTATGTATATTCCCGTTTGAGATTGATATGTATAAAAAATATGGCATTGATGTTCATTATTGCGGGCATCCTCTGGTAAAACAACTTCCTCCGCCTGCTAATAAAGAAGAGTTTTTCAAAAAGTACGGACTTGATGTTAAGAAGCCTCTTGTATCCGTTTTTCCGGGTTCACGCCCTATTGAACTTTATTTTTTGGCAAAGACTTTTATTAAATCAGCAAAGTGTCTGAAAAATAAACATCCGGAAATTCAATTTTGTATTTCACATGCTCCTAATCTTAGTGATGACGTATTTGATAAGTACATTAAAGATACGGATTTTAAGGTTATAAAAGGAGAAAATCAAGCTTTACTAAGTGTTTCAGATTCTCTGATTTTGGCATCTGGTACCGTTGCGCTGGAAGCTGCTTTATACAAAGTTCCTATGGTAATAGGTTACAAAGGCCCATGGATTTTGTATCTTATATATTTGTTCGTAAGATGTATTAATAAAGTTTCGCTTCCTAATATAATAACGGGTGAGAATATTGTACCGGAATTAGTGCAGGGTAAATTTACGGTTGAGAATATCTGCTATGAAACAGAGAAATTGTTATATGATAAAAAACACCGTAATGAGACTATTGAGAAACTGGCTCATGTCAGAGAAAAACTTTCTGATAAATATTCGGCAAAAGAAATTGCACTTTGTATAAAAGATGAGTTAACAAATTGATAAAGAAGAAGCCGATTTTTAAAAATCGGCTTTTAAATTTCTACAACCTAACCTTATTAACCTTTATATATAAATAAAGTATTTCTTTTCTAAAAATTTGCCTTATTATCCGTTATTTGTTAAGATTTGTTTCTAAATATTTTCGGGCACATTCAAACATGGATGTTATAAGCCCGGAATTAGCGTAAATATTCATCCCTGCGGATTCCATAACCTGTTTTACTCTGTTTTCCCACATAGAATATATTTCTTCTTCCGGCATGTTCAGGGTTTTGCCGATAAGCTTCAATTCTTTATAGTCAATAGGGACAGGCAGGGCTCCGCGTAAAATATCGACTATATCTATTCTTTTTTTTCTGGGGAAAGATTTTAAGAATGAAACTACAGATAATTTATTATCTTTAATATATTCTTTTACTGTTTCCACGGACTCATCTATCAGGATTGGTTCCTGCGGTATTCTGTACTCTGCAAATTCTTCGGGGGCGATGTCCATA
The DNA here is from genome assembly GCA_944322555.1 of Candidatus Gastranaerophilales bacterium. Taxonomy (GTDB): domain Bacteria; phylum Cyanobacteriota; class Vampirovibrionia; order Gastranaerophilales; family Gastranaerophilaceae; genus CAG-196. The sequence continues at coordinate 7,249 of CALUPJ010000001.1, forward strand.
ACTGTTGCAATTCTTTCGATAGTTGTGCCTCTGGTGGAAAAAGGAACAGTTTCATCTATGAGGTTATATACATATGATAGAGTAACTCCTATCATTTCTGCGAAATCCCGTTTGTGAAGAGAATTTTTTTTCAAAAACTTAGCAACTTTTTCGGAACTTTTTTCGGGGATTATTTGTTTCATAATTATTACCTCTCTGATTTTGTTAACTATAAGATAATGTATTGTAAAAATTTTCATAACCCTACAATTGATAGCCGACAAGCTGATTTCTATACAACGTAAAATTATAAGAAAACTAGCAAATATTATTTTGACAGGTTTTAATAAAGACAATAAAGGAGTTGTAAAGTGGTAAAAATAAATCCGATAGATAAATTTTTTTTAGCGGGAATAAAGAGCAATGTAAAGCAGCAATTAAAGAGTAATAAAACAAATGTACAAATTCCGTTGGTTTTATCGGCGGTGTCTTGTCCTTTAATTTTATCTTCGCAATACAAAGAGTTTAATCGTTCAATAGAGGAAGATAATTATTTTCAGCTAAAAACAGATAAAAATACGGGAAAACCGTATAAGCCTGATGTTTTTCAAACTACAAGTGCAAATTATTTATATAATAATGATGATGTTGTAGTTACCGCACCTACAGGAACTGGGAAAACAGCTATTGCTGAATATATAATGACAAAAAATTTAAAAGAAGGTAAGAAGACCTACTATACAACTCCGTTGAAAGCCCTAAGCAATGAGAAATTCAGAGATTTTTCAAAAGTATACGGTGAAGAGAATGTCGGGCTTTTGACAGGTGATACAAAATTTAATACGGATGCTCCGATTATTATAATGACGACTGAAGTATACAGAAATATGCTGTTATCACAGCTATTTGAAAAAGATACAAAATTGCCTGAAAATTTAAAAACGATTATATTTGATGAATTGCAGTATTTGGGAGATATAGACAGGGGTGGTATTTGGGAGCAGTCTATAATGTTTACTCCCAAAAATGTACAAATGCTTTCATTGTCTGCAACTGCAAAAAATGCTGGTGATATTAATAATTGGATGTCTAAAATACGCGGCATTCCTTTCCTAAAAGCAGAATGTGATGGCTCTTATAAATCAGCCGAGGTTATGAAGCATGCTGTATGGGTTGATGTTCCCGCTGAAAACAGACATGTCCCTCTAGATATAACAATAGAAGAGGTTGCACCGGATTTAAAGAAATCAAATTCAAATCTCAGGTATAAGAAGAAAGAATCCCGAAAATCTGCTGCAAAAAAGGCTAATACTATTTATGCGAAGCCTGAGCCGGAAAGCTATTTAGATTTAACTTTAAAACTAAAAGAAGAAAAGAAATTACCGGCAATATATTTTGTTTTTAGCAAGAAAGAAAGTCGTAATATATTGGAAATTTTAACTTCTAATATTTCTTTGACAACTTTAGCGGAGCGTGAAGAAATAGAAAAGATTATAACAAGGTATGAAGCAGAAGGAAAATATTTAGGGGCAAATTTAAATACAGAAGCGTTATACCGGGGTTTTGCTCTCCATAATGCAGGGCTTTTGCCAACCCAAAAAGAACTTGTAGAGGAACTGTTTCAAAAGAAACTCGTAAAAGTAGCAATAGCAACTGAAACTCTGTCAGCAGGCATTAATATGCCGGCTAGAACTACTGTAATTTCATCTCCGAGAAAACCTGCTTCCGTTTCTGATGGCGGCGAGGATGGCAAAAGAACTCTTACTCCTAACGAATTTCATCAAATGGCCGGAAGAGCCGGAAGGCGGGGTATTGATGCAGAAGGTTTTTGTATTCCGTTAAGCTGTAATAAGCCGCAGACTAAAATTTTTAATACACTAAAAGCTTCATCTTCCAATGATTTGATAAGTAATTTTAAATTTGACTTTTCTTTTATTGCCAACTATATATCTAATTATTCTGATGATACTGATATAAAAAACATTATAGATAAAACTTTGTACGGTTTTACTAATAAATATATGCGGGATGAGCTTTTTAAACAATATACCGTGATGAAAAATCTTTTGGAGTCAAAAAGTTTTGTAAAAGACGGGAAAATGACTTTAAAAGGTGAATTACTCAAACATGTGAACGGTTATGAACAGATACCTGTTATAAATGCGATTGCAGACAAATATTTAATAGATTTGACACCTGCTGAATTAGCTGGAGTAGTGTCGGCTCTTGCAAATATCATATATAATGATTCGGAGAAATATCCGTTAAAACCTTTTCTGATTTCAAATGAGAGTGAAAATGTCGTAAAGATTACAAATAAAATAGCGCGTGATATAACAAAATATCAGAAAGATACAAAAGATATTTCTTCTCATCTGGAAATGGGTATAAATGCAGATGCCGTTAACCATGTTTATGAATGGGCAAAGCTGAATGAAACTTTAAATAACAGCCGGCAATGCTGGTATAAACTTTTTTACGGGAAACATAGTGATTCCGTCAAAGATGAAGGAAGTTTATTTAAAGAGATTACTGCTGCAATAGATTTGATGAAACAAATGTGTGATATTTGTGATTATGGCCGGTTATATTCCGATGATGCCGATTATTATATAAAATTAAAACAAAACTTGTTAAAGGCTATATATCTGATACAGAGAGAACCTGTCGATACGGAGCGTTTATGATATACTTAGTCTATGAGAATTCTTAGACTGGGGCTTAAAAATTATAGAAATTGTTCTCAAATAAACCTGAATTTAGAGAGCATGAAAACTCTTATAATAGGTAAAAATGCACAAGGAAAAACGAATATCCTTGAGAGTGTATATTTTCTGTCGGATTTGAAAAGCCCGAGGACTTCCGTAGTTTCGGATTTAATAAAATTTGGAGAGAACAAGTTCGAAATAAATGCACTTATAGAGAAAAACGGCACTGATATAGAGTTGGATTTTTCTTATGATATAGAAAAGAAAAGAGAGTTAAAAATAAACAAAGTAAAAACTTCTCCAAAATCTTTTAAGCAGGTTTTAAAAACAGTTCTTTTTTCAACAAAAGATTTGCTGCTATTAAGAGGTTCCCCGCAGGACAGGCGGGATTGGTTAGATCGTGCAATTTCCCAGATTTATCCCGCATATGATGAAAGACTTGCCAAGTACGATAAAATAAGAGTACAAAAGAATAATCTTTTGAAAAGCGAATATGTGGACGAATCCCTTTTGGATGTATATAATGAACAGTTGGTTATAACCGGAGCAAACATAATATTCCTGAGAAAAAAATTTCTTAAAGAAATAGAGATTATTGCAGCGGAGAAGCATCATATAATTAGTGACTCCGAGTCTTTTACTCTTAATTATACATGTCCCGCCGGCGAAATAGATGCAATTTCTGCGTATTTAAAAAAAGAACTTGACGAACGCAGAAGAGAAGAACTTGCAAGAAAACAGGCATGTGTAGGCCCGCACAGAGATGACATTGAGTTTTATATAAACGGTACTGATGCGGTAAAATTTGCATCTCAAGGCCAGCAAAGAACTCTTGTACTTGCATTGAAACTTTCAGAGCTGGCAATAATAAAAGAGAAAACTGGATTTTCTCCGATACTGCTTCTTGATGATGTTTTGGCGGAACTTGATGAAACAAGGCAAAACTATTTACTTAAATCAATTGAAGAAGATACACAAACCGTTATAACATCTGTTGATACGCTTTTGTTTGAAGAAGAATTTTTAAAAGATGTTATAATATATAAAGTTGAGGGAGGGAGTATTATATGATTTTGGTAACAGGCGGTGCAGGATATATCGGAAGCCATTTTGTGTTATCTGTGCTGGGAAAAGGGGAAAATGTTGTTGTTTTTGACAGTCTTGAGACCGGGCATATTGAAACAATCGAGACTTTGAAAAAATATGGTAATTTAAAATTCATACACGGTAATTTAAAGAATTTAGACGAGATAAGAGGTGTTTTTCTTGTAAACAAAGCTATTAAAGCCGTTGTTCATTTTGCAGCTTATTCTCAGGTAGCAGAAAGTATGAAAAATCCACAGAAGTATTATTACAATAATGTTTACGGAACATTAAATCTCTTAAATGCCATGCTTGAATTCGGAGTAAAAAAACTGGTTTTTTCATCTACTGCTGCTGTATACGGGGAGCCAGAGTATACACCGATAGATGAAAAACATCCGCAAAATCCTATTAACCCTTATGGTAATTCGAAATTAATGATAGAAAGAATACTGGATGATTATGATAAGGCTTACGGACTAAAATCCGTACGATTGAGATACTTTAATGCGGCGGGAGCGGACTCGAAAGCCCGTATCGGTGAATGGCACGAACCTGAAACACATCTTATACCTAATATTTTAAAAGCGGAAAAAGATAAAAGTTTTAAAATGTTCGGTACGGATTATGATACTAAAGACGGAACCTGTGTAAGAGATTATATAAATGTGGAAGATTTAACAGAGGCACATATAAAAGCTCTGAAATATTTAATGGAAGGCGGAACTACGTCTTGTTTTAATCTCGGTACTTCAAACGGCAGCAGTGTAAAAGAGGTCTTTAAAGTTTGTGAAGAAATAAAGGGAGAATCTATTCCGGTAGAAGTGCTGCCTCGCAGGAATGGTGATCCCGCAATTCTTGTTGCAGATAATAAAAAAGCGTTGGAGTTATTAGACTGGAAACCTGAAAAAGATTTGAAAGATAGTATCAGAACTGCTTACAATTGGGAGAAGGTTAATAAGCATTAATATTCACGGCGCTAAATTTATAAGCCTCAATTGTTTTAGAGAAATAATCCTGCGGTAATCCTGCTTTTTCTTTCAGTGAGTTCAAAAATATTTCCCGATCCGGAAGCTGCTCCCATACTACAGGCAGATATACCGCACGTTTTTCTTTTTCTGCAAGTATAATGCCGTGAGGATATATTTTGGAAAGTAAATCTCTTTCGTCTTTAAACTCTATTCTTTCTATTGCAGAAAGAATAGAAACCGATAATTCAAGTCTGTCGAGTTCTTCTGCTTCCAGCGGCTCAAAGCGCTGATCTCTGAAAGCGGCATTCTGAGCATTGTCAATAATATCAAGAATTAGAGGCTTTGTCGGATAGACAGAACCTATGCAGCCTCTAAGCTGTCCGTTAAGTTTTAAAGTCACAAACGAAGCTCCGTATTCGGTAAGCACTGACGGGATTTGCCGCGGAATATATTCTTCTTCCTTTAATGCGGATAGAATACTTAATTTTGCCGTGTCCAGAATGTATTTTGAATAGTATTTTTCGATAAAACTGTTACGGGTATTGGTGTATAAAAACCAGGAGCCGTATCCGACCACTTTATCTTTATCATTGCTGATATCTCCTGAATTGTACATTTCTGCACGTATCATGGAACAATCATTGTTGTTTGCAAAATCAACAAGTCCTTTTATTCCTGTAAGCCCGCATGCCTGCTGCGGCTGTAAAAAATCTATTTTACCGGTTTCTATAATTGTAGCTGTATAAGTATCAATTTGTCTGCACTGCTGAATCGGGTAATAATGGCTTAAATCTGAAGATATTATAAAAGAAGAATTTTCCCAGTAGGCAGATATTAAATCCGATATAAGTCTGTAGTCACAATTCCCGGTGAGAACTGGTATAATTTTTATTTTCTTCCCGATTTTCTTTAAATTTTTAACAAAATCAGAAGCGCTTTGCCTGTGGGGATAAAAAAGATTCTGTATAAAAGGTAGCTGTACTTCTATTGAATGTTCTTTTTCAAAGATTTCATCCGCAATAATGCAGGGAAACTTTTCGGCAATTTCTTTTATAAGTCTGTTGTTAACTTCAACATTTCCGAGCGGAGTTTCGAAAAAAGTATATTCCGGAAGTGCAATATTATTAAAAGTTTCGTGATGCGACGGTGCTATAATAAAAATGTTTTCACTCGGCTCAAGATACTGAAATCCTGCCATAGCAGCATGACCTGAATATATATATCCGGCATGCGGGACTATAATTGCCTTAGAATGATAGTCTACAGAAAGCTCTTCTTTGTAAGAATTGAGCAATGCATTTAATTCATCAGCGTTTTCAGGATAAAAACTACCTGCAAAAAGAGCTTTTTTATTCATAGAAATATTCTATAATAATCTGTTCTTAATAGCAAAAAATATTTTTTTATGTTTTAAAAGAATTATGAAGGCAAACAGTATAAATTTAAATTTTAAAGGATATAAAAACCCGATAGTCTCAAAAAGAGTGTTGGATAACGGTAATGACCTTACTTATTTAGCACTCCAACTGACAGACGAAGGACAGCCGGATTTAACAAAATGGAGAACTGTTCAAAAAGAGCTCGGGGTAAGTGATGTAAAAGATACTATTATGCTTATGAGTCATAAAAATCCGTTTTTTGACGGCTTGTTTTTAAACGGAGATGTTATGCCCGGAAGCAAGGATCTGAAAAAAATGATGCCATATGGCGGGGACACTGCCTGGATTAAGATGTATACTCTGCTGGCAGGAATAACAAAACGGATTTCAAATTCTTCGTCTTTTCAAAGAGACGGGAATTATAAAAATGTTTTTCAATTTCTGATAGATTCATTTAATAAAGTAACTGATAAAAGAGCTTCAATTATAATAGCGCAGGAAGGTCTTGAAAATAGGAATTTTCAGGAGACTGCCGCCCATTTAAATAAAAAAATAGATGTTGTTATGAGGCATTATTTCAGATAAGCTAAAGTTTGGATGTTACTTCTTTTAGATACTGTCTTATTGCAGGTGTGATAAGTAAATCGGGTTCTTCCAGGCATAATTCGTCAAGTGTATTTATGCCTTTTCGGAGCTCTCCCGTCTGTATATATAAAAGCCCGAGTTGTATTCTCTCATAAGGGTTTGTACTGTTTTTGTATTCTTTAATTTTTGTCTGTACTATTCCTAGAGTTTTATAACATTCTACAAGATTCAGATAGTATTTGAAATTCAATCCGTAGAGTTTTATCGCGTCTTCAAAGCAAATTCTTGCCATATCCGGGTAGCCTATGAATGTATAAGTTTCGCCAAGATTGTTTTTAAAAATTGCAGTAGCCTGTGTGTTTGGACTTAGCTGAATTGCAATTTTAAATTCCTGAATTGCAGCATAATAGATTCTGTCTTTTAAATAATTCAGTCCGACATTATTATGATAGAAAGCATCTTTTTCTGCATTTATTGTGTATTTATAAGGCTTTCTGTAACCCGTACAAAGTATTAAGGTTAATAATATGATAAGAGAACATATTTTTTTTATCATAATAAATCTATTTCAAGTCCTTCATACGCAAATACCGCATCATCAGAAGCGTATTCTTCTGCAAGAGAATCAAGTTTTTCATCATTATATCCCGGATCATAATGGAAGAATACAATCTTCTTGGCGCCAACCTGCTGTTTACATTCTAATGCCATTTCGAATGTTGAATGCCCGAATCCTTGTTTTGGTACATAAATACTCAGATAGTCTTCCGTTGAGTATTGGGCATCGTGTATTATTAAATCGCAGTTTTTTGCGAATTTAACAAGTTTCTTATCTCCGCCCGGATAACTTTCTTTATCGGTTGCGTAAACCAGTGTTTTTCCTTTGTATGCAATTTTGTAGATAAATACTCCGTTTTGCGGGTGGGCATATGATTTATAGCAGGTTACAACGACATCTTCATCAGTATAGTCGCCTTCTTTTAAGTCATTAACCCGTATGATATTTGGAATTTCTTCACCTTTTTTGAATATAATATAGTTAGTTTCGTTTAAATCCATTATTTTTAAATCGGATGCAATATCTCCCAGATCAAGCGGGAATGATTTAGTGAATAACAGCTTTGCAAGTTCTTGTTCCAGCGTCTCATTATAATTAACTCCGCCGAGCATGCACATCCTTGTCGAAGCAAGATGAGAAGGTCTGAAGAACGGAAATCCCTGAATATGGTCAAGATGTATGTGACTTAGAAGAATAGTACATCTGACGGGTGTCCTGTCTGTAATTGTCGTTCCTGATTCAATATATTTATGCATTAATTCATTCCCGAGGCTGATAAGTCCCGTTCCTGCATCAAGTATTATCAAATGTCCTCCGACATGAACTTCCACGCAAGAAGTGTTGCCGCCATATTTAAGAAAATCTCTATCCGCAACGGGATAGCTGCCCCTAACGCCTCTGAATTTTATTTTAAATTCATCCATTATTCTTTCCTTCCCAGTTTAAAACTCGCATTTCTGTCTGATTCATCTCCGTATAACTTTTCCGAACCGAAAAGACGCATTTTTGAACGTGATTGTATATCTTTAAGGTTTGTTTCTTTTAAGTATACATCAACAAGCACTCTATTTTTGTTTGAATGTATATTAATTACTCTAAATGCATTAGGATATGTAACCAAAGATGGACAGGAAATTACAAGCAGATTATCATCCTGCTTAACTTTAGCAGCATGATAATGTCCTTGTAAAACAATGACCGGAGAGTTGTGCATTTTGAGCAGCCTTCTTACTTCATATTCATTAGTCATTTTGTGATTCGGGCTTGAATACGGTTCAATTACCGGTACATGTGTACAAACTATTATTGTATCTTTTTCATGCCGGTTGAGTTCTTCTTGCAGCCATAAAAATTCTTCATTAGAAATTTCTCCGTTGGCAGTAAGTTTATAGTCGATAATAGAATCAAGGCAGATTACACGAAAGCCTTTCTTGGGTGTAAATGCATAATAAATGTCTTTTTGGTTCATATTATCGTTAACATTTGCAAGTGTATCAAGAAATTTTCTTTTTGTCAGAGGACCGTCTATTGATATATCATGGTTTCCTGCAACGGCATACCAGGGGTATATAAGGTTTTTTGTATGTGACAAAAATTTCTCAAGTTCGCCGGTTTGCGGAACATTGATTAAATCTCCGGTAAACATTACAAAATCGTACGGACCGGATGTGTTTATTTGAAAAATAACATCATTTAGTAAATCACCGGATTTTTTTAGAAATTTATAAGAGGTGTTATCTTCAAAAGAAGAAAAATGTGCATCACTCACTTGTGCAATCCGCAGATTATTATTTGCAGCAGTACAGACTTGAGACCCAATTGCACAGGCAATTATAATCGTTAAAATAAAATTAACGATTTTTGAAAAAAAAGATTCACGTTTTTCTTTCTTATATCGTTTCATACTTTGTAATTTATAATAATCCATTTTTGCACAACAAGTCAACTTGTATACGGGTTTTGTTGGTGGTAAATTATTCGGTATGAGAAAAATATTATTTGTAATTGACAAAATTGAATTAAAGTATTTTGAATTTAACAATCTTGTTACTAACTTTTGGCTGATAAAAGAATTTTTAGAGCGTAAATGCGAGGTTTATATCACAACTATTCCGAATTTGTCGTTAAAAAAAGATAAGGCTTTCGCAAAATGCTATGAAACTTTTACGGATAACGGTAATATATTTTATAAAGATGTAAAAATCGAGAAATTTATAGATGATTTTGAGTTGGTTATGTTCAGGCCGGATCCGCCTGTAGATATAGATTATATTAACGCTACGTATATTTTTGACTTTGTTACGCGGCCGAGGATTGTAAATTCTCCGAGAGCAATAAGAGATTTTAATGAAAAACTTCATAGCGTGTATTTTAAAAACCTGATGTCAGAGAACATTGTCACATCGTCTTTAAAGGATATTGAAACTTTTTTGACGCAGCATAAGCAAATAGTTTTGAAACCGTTGAACAGATGCTTCGGTTCAGGGGTAATGTATTTGTATGAAGGAGATCCGAATACAAGGACAATAATCAATACAATGACTAATAATGAAACGACGCTTATTATGGTTCAGGATTTCATTCCCGGTGTGAAACGCGGAGATAAGAGGGTCTTAACACTCGGGGATAAAGTGTTGAAATATTGTATAAAAAAATTACCCTCAAGCGATGATTTTAAGTTTAACACGCACAATGATAATTTTATTGAAAAAGAAGAGTTGACAGAACAAGAACTTGCCGATTTTACCCCTGTTGCTCAAAAGTTAAATTCAATGGGGATTTCGCTGGCAGGGCTGGATGTTATTGACGGTAAGATAATTGAGGTAAATGTAACAAGTCCTTGTTATTTTATAAAGGAAATAAATCATCTTTATAATGTAAATCTGGAAAAAGAAATTTGTGACTTTTTGTTGACGCATGCCTTGTTATCATTATAAATATATAGTATAATTCAATTACATGGTGTATATCAACTTCTATAGTATGATGTATACTTTTATTAGTGGTTATAAATAAGAAGGAATATTATGAAAAAGTATATTTTAGTTTTGCTTACAATGTTCATTACCTTGGCAACGGTAAACGCTTCTATTGCTAAAACAACTTCTAATAAATCTTTAGCAGGAGCAATAAAATTGTATAAAGCGGGGAATTATTCGCAATGTTACCTTACATTGTCTGATATTGTAAAAAAAGATCCATCTAACGCCGTTGCGTATTATTACCTGGCAATGACATCCGCCCAGATTGGCAAGCGGGATGGAGCACTTGATAATTATCAAAAAGTTTTAACACTTTCTTCCGGAACACAGCTCGGACGTTACGCGGAAAAAGGTAAAACTTGCCTGGAGTCACCGGATAAATGTAATGAAGAGACGGAAACATCTGCGCTGGATGCATTTATTCAGGGTAAATTCGGCAGTGGTTTTTCGGAAGAAGCCCGCAGCGAATATGAGAAACAGAAAATTGAAAATCTTATGCGCGAAATGAACAGAAAAGATAATATTACGCCGCAGAAATTTAAAGAATATAAAGATTTTTCAAATGCAGCTCCTTCAAATGATGAGATTGTGGCTGCGTTAAGAGTATTGCAAAGAGCAGGATTCGGAAATATTATTGGCAATAGCAGTCAGGACTTGTCGTTAATTACGGGTAATAGCAGCAATAATGCAATGTTGAATTTGCTTATGGGAAACAATAATAATTCTTCTTTGAATCCGCAGGTGATACAATCATTGTTAACGAATCAGTTAGGATTTTAAAAAATAATGAAGATAGAAACATTAAGATTTGGTGAAATTGATATAGAAGAAGCCCGTATATTTGATTTTGTGCTTCCTATTATCGGGTTTGATAAGTTGAAAAAATTTGTAATACTGGAACCGACAAAAGATAATCTGTTCAAGTGGCTCCAGTCTGTTGAGGATCCGACTCTGGCATTCCCAATAATATCTGTTTCCGCTTTGGATTATGACTATACGATTGATATAGCAGATAATGTTATTGAAGCATTGGGTATAACAAGTGTTGAAAGTGTTCTGGTAATGAATATTACATCAATACCTCAGAATGATCCCAGCGGAACAACAATCAATCTGTTAGCTCCGCTGATATTTAATATTGATAATCAAAAAGCCGGCCAGGTTGTACTCTCCGGCTCCGGTTATGATATCAGTTATCCGATGTTTAAAAAAGTTTAGTTTAAGGATTAAAATGCTCGTAATAACAAGAAAAAACGGTCAAAAAATAATGATAAACGACAATATTGAAATTACTATTGTCGAAGCTAAGAATGGTGTGTGTAAAGTTGCCATAAAGGCGGATAAAGATGTGAAAATTTACAGAGAAGAAATTTATCTGCAAATCAAGTTGGCTAACTTAATAGGTAAAAATACAAATGTTTCTGCCGTAGATTCCGTATCAGATTTGATTAAAAACAAAGATTCGTTAAATAAAAAGATTGAATCTGCACCGGATGTAGAAGAAGAAGTTATTGTAGAAGATAAATCTTCTTCCATGAGAATTAATAATAAGAATGTTGAATCTTAGTAAAGAAAAATTTTTCTTTTTTGATAAAGATGTATCTGAGATAGAAGTTAAACCGAAATCTTTAGAGCATGCTTATTTGGCGATTTTATCCAATGATTTGGACACTGCAAGACATATTTTTGCATTATCGGATTCACCCCGAGGGAAATGGGGTTTGGTTATGGTGTCTGTATTAGAAGGTTTTTTGGAAGTATATCCTACTTATTTTCAAATTAGAAATTTTTTAGAAATTGATTTAGATTTTCTTATAAAAAATGAAAAATTTGATTATACGGAGCAATTGCTCGGAGCCTTGGATTTGTTTGTAAAAATTAATCAGGAAACATATAAATACACTGCAAGGGTAATGTCTGTTAATAAATTAAATACTGCAGCCTTGAATTATATGGAAAAGTCAAAACTGGTAAATTATAATGATGCGGAGCTGCATTTTATTTTTGCAAAATATTATATGGACATACATGATTATGAGAAGGCTTATGATTCGATAAATATATGTTTGACATTGATTCATGACTATTATCCGGCACAGGTAATGAAACAAAAAATTGAAGAAACCTGGATTTAATAGTATAATTTTCGTATGGGTAGTGATAGCTTTGTAAATCATACGGATAATCCATTTGATGAGGCTCCCGGTATGGATGATAACTTCTTTTTGCAGCCGGAAAATATAATGCTGCGTCAGAAAGAGCCTTTAAGGCGTTTAAATGATTATGACTGTAATATATTAAAAGAAGAAGCTTATAAAGAAGTTGCAGATGAGATTTTTAAACTTGAATATAAAATATCCAAAATAGAAGAAGAAATAAAGATGCTTGATGTTCAGATACAAGCTTCAAAAGATATACATGATTTCACCACTGTAGAAATTTTGAACAATCGAAAAAAACTTCTAAAAGAGGAACATGAAAATTTAACTGCACTTTATAATGATGCCAGTATTTCTACAAAGATTTCAGGCGGTTTAACGGATGGTTTGAGGGCAAAATTGCTCGTTTTTAAGCAATTAATTGCGTCTTATACAGAAAATCTAATTTCAAAGCTTCCTGCGCCGTTTTCTTCAGTTATAGAATTAAAAAAATCTTTATCAAAACTTGAAATAATAAATAAAAATGTAGATGAGTTAATGAAACTAAACACTCCGTACGGTGAAGCTTACGATAAATATGAACAGCTCTCTAAATATATAGTAAGAGCGAATTCAATACAATCAGAGATTGCAAAATCTTTGAAATAGTCAGTTTTTTTAAGTGATTTCTGTCTCTTTATAAAAAAATCTGTTTATGTTAGACTTGCACTGTTATGAAAAGAAGACCGATTATTGCAGTAGTAGGAAGACCTAATGTAGGGAAATCAACATTCGTAAACAGGCTTGTCGGGAAACGACAGTCTATAGTTGATGATTGTCCCGGTGTTACCAGAGACAGAATTTATTTTGACGTAGAGTGGCTGGACAAACAATTTACGGTAATAGATACCGGTGGAATTGTTCCGGGGGATGAAGATGATATAATGGTTTCAATATATGATCAGGCAAATATAGCTTGTGAAGAAGCCGATAAAATTATTTTTATTGTAGATGGAAAAGAAGGTGTTACTCCTGTAGATGAAGATATTGCGAATATTTTGAGAAAATCGGACAAACCTGTATATTTGGCTGTTAATAAAATAGATTCCCATACTAAAATAACAATGTTAGGAGATTTTTATTCTTTAGCGATAGGGGAGCCTCATGCTATCTCGGCTTTGCACGGTTCGGGCGGTGTCGGAGATTTGTTGGAGGAGATAACTGCTGATTTTGCAGCTGATATGGAAGAGGATACTGAAGATGTTATAAAGATTGCAATCGTCGGCCGCCCGAATGCGGGGAAATCCTCCATCGTTAATGCTCTTCTCGGAGAAAAAAGGGTAATAGTTTCTGATGTTTCCGGTACAACTAGAGACAGTATTGATTCCCGATTTATTTTTGATGATAAAAATTTTGTGATTATTGATACTGCAGGTATTCGTAAAAAATCCAAAGTTGATTACGGTGTGGAAAAATTTGCAGTTGACAGAGCTATACGCTCAATAAAAGAATGCGATGTTGCTTTACTGGTCATAGATGCAACCGAGGCTGTCAACGGTATTTCAGATCAGGATAAAAAAATTGCGTCTATAATTACTGATGCGGGTAAAGGAATGGTTATTGCGATTAATAAATGGGATTTAATAGAGGATAAAAAATCTAATACCGTTAATAAATTTGAGCAGAAAATAGCTAAAGAAATTCCGTTTTTAGATTATGTTCCCAAAATTTATATCAGTGCTGTTACTCATCAAAGGTTAAATCAGATTTTTACCAAGGTTACAGAAGTGCAGCAAGAACGTTCTAAACGTGTTGCCACTGGTTTATTGAATAAAGTTGTAAATGAGGCTTACGCTCTTAATCCTCCGCAGACTATTCGAAATAAACGTTTAAAGATTATGTATTCAACACAGGCGGCAACCCGTCCTCCTACATTTATTTTGTTTGCCAACAATGAAGATTTGATGAAAGAACACTATAAACGGTATATGGAAAATAAACTTCGTGAGGCATTTGGTTTTATCGGTACGCCGATAAGAATTTCAGTACGTACAAGAGGTGATAAAAAGTAGGTTATTGTATAACAACTATATCTCCGCGTTTTACCTCTTCCGCGAGTTCTTTTATTACGGTATTATCCATTCTTATGCAGCCAAGAGAGGTATATTTTCCGAGTGATGCGGGATTGTTGTTCCCGTGAATAAATTCTCCCGTGGGGCTTTGTTCTCCTGTTGCGGGATTTAATTTGTTTAAACAAATAATTCTGGGACCGTAGTCATTTGGCTTGTTGTGGCGTCTGGTTTGTTCCGGAGATGCGGAATAAGGATATTTTTCAATGTGTGTAACTATTCGAATTCCTTTATCTGTGGGTGTGCTTTTCTTCCCGCTGGCTATAAGATACGCCGCAATTGCATTTCCTTCGGAATCATATTTGTATAAAACATTTTTACCTAAATCTACAACAATTCTGGCAAATTTTTCTTCTCCACAGATATTTACAGAAGCTTTTGGGGCTCCGTAAAGTATAGTTTTGTCCGTTGTCCCTTCTGGCGGAATGTCTTTTTTTACAAAAATATCTTTACTTTGCGTTTGCATTGTTAAGGGGCTTGAAACAGCAGGCAGAGTTATAAAGGCGCAGGCAAGTCCAAGTTTTTGTATAGAATTTAAAATCTTCATAATATCTTAAAAACCGTAAAGAAAATATTTGTTATTAAAACATTCTGACAAGTTGTCTCACTTCTTTTAGTACTTTTTGAGCTTCAACGCGAGCTTTTTCCGAGCCTTCCCGAAGAATTTTTTCGACTGTTTCTGGATGGGCTTCATAATATTTTCTCTTTTCTCTTATTTCTTTAAATCTTTCGTTAATTTTACAGCCCAATTGTCTTTTACAATCGGCACATCCGCGTTCACCCTTTTCGCATTCGCATCTTATCTTGTTTACTTCTTCAGTATCTGCAAATATTTTCCAGTATTTAAATGCGACTTCACACTCGTCGGGATGTCCGGGATCATCTTTTCTCAAGCGGCTTCTGTCCGTAATTGCTGACATTACTTTTTTGGCTGTAGCCTCTTCGGAATCGGATATTTTTATATCGTTATTGAATGATTTTCCCATTTTATTGCCGTCGAGTCCGCAGATTAAGGCGCAATTGTTAAGCAGCGGCTGAGTCTCTTTAAAAAAGTCCGTTTTGTAGATATTATTAAATCTTCTTGCAATATCTCTGGTAAGTTCGACATGTGCCACTTGATCAATTCCTACGGGTACATAATCTGCATTAAATGAAAGTATGTCCGCGGTCATAAGAACGGGATAGCCCATTAACCCGTAATTTATCTGGGACGCAAATCCCTCTTTGGAACGTAATATTTTGGCCATATCTTTGAGATTGGGATCTCTTTCTACCCAGTTTTGCGGGGTAATCATGCTTAAATATATGTGTAATTCAGCTGTTTCAGGGATAAGAGACTGAACATAAATGGTTGCTTTTTCGGGAGAAATTCCGCTTGCAAGCCAGTCTGTTGCAACATCAATGACATCCTGTTTTAAACCTTCGGTTTTGTCATATTTAGTAGTAAGAGCATGCCAGTCTGCAATAAAATAGTAACACCTGTACTCATCCTGAAGCTTAACCATATTTTCTATAACTCCAAGATAGTGTCCCAAATGTAATTTACCGGTTGGGCGCATTCCCGTAAAAACTATTTTATCTTGCATATTCTTACTTCCTTTCGCTAAATTTGAAAATTTTTGTTTCTCCGGCATCTAAATCCGTAAATATTTTTTTATACGCTTGTTTAATGTTGCTGTTTCCGGTTATAATCTCAATGTTCGTATGATGTCTGATTTCCGGTATTTTTATTGTAATCTTATTCTGCGGATTTTTAAAGTCTAAGTTCCCTATTACAATAATTTGTTCATTGTTAAAAGAGCGTGAAAATGCAAAAACTTTGGGATTTTCCGTTTTAAACGGTATAAAATCGCCTTTAATAATAATTTCTTCATTCTCTTTTCTGAATTTAGAGGCTTGTTTAAAATTATCCAGAATATTTTCATTGTTTCCCCCGGGTTTTCGGGAAAAATTAAACAAATCCATTTTTGCGCGGTGTACAAAATAGAAATCATCATCTGTTTCAGTTCGTTCAGCTTTGGTATTTGCCCATTGATACAGATATTCATCTCCCGAAAAGAAACCGTCTATACAATACGGATTAAAAGGCAGTGTCGCACTTAGCCAAATAATCATTTTAGAGTAATTCTCTCCGTGCAAAACTACTGGACTTATTTCATCATGCGTAGAAAAGCTCAATATTACACTTTTGGGCGCTTTATATGAATTTAATAGTTTTTGATTAAATTTTACGTGTTCTATAAGCTGTTCTGCTGTCCAGTCTTTAAGGTTAAAGAAGCTCCCGTAGTAACCGTCAAAACCAGCTTGCAAGAGTTTGTTATATGGAGTAAACGGTGCGTATTTGCTTGGCGGTTCTCTCCAGGAGTCAGAGGCTTCGGCAAGAAACATAAATTCAGCATCTTTGCTTCGAGCATATTTAATCAGTTCTCTCCAGAAAGCAGCAGGTTTAATTGTTGCAACATCGGCCCGTATTCCGTCAGCGCCGGCTTTGATAATCATATCTACAAACTGTTTATGTGCATTCATAACATCCTGATTCAGTTTAGAATTAGAGCCTGTATTCAAAAGTCTTACATCAGTCCAATCCGTCGGAACAATGGAACATTGCTTGCTGTCTTTTATAAATAATTCGGGATGAGTGAGAAATAAATCATAAGCACCGCAGCTTGGGAGGTCAATTATAACCCGGATGTTTCTCTTGTGGCATTCATCCGTGAATTTTTTTAACTGTTCAAAGTCCTCAAGTTCTGATTTTTTATCGATTAATTGCGGGTTTATACTCCAAAAATCTGCGATGGCATATACAGAACCTGCCGTGCCTAATGCCTTAAGTCTTCCTACCGGTGTTATCGGCATAACATGAAGAGTGTTTATTCCCAAATCTTTCAGTTCATCAAGCCGCTCGATTGCGTTTAAGAAAGTTCCGCTTTCTTCTCCTTCATCAATTATTTCGTTGCCGTTTGTATCTTTTGCGTTAAAAGTCCTGATATTAATACAGCATATATTGGCTTTGTTATTTAAAAACAAGCTTCTCAAGTCATTATTTTCACCAGCGGAAACCGCCAGTGTAAAAGATAATAAAAGTGCTGTTAAGATACCCTTCTTCATACTATTGATTTTACCAGATAAATAATTTTATGTATATTGATGTTAAACTAAGAATATGGAATTTAACGGAACCGATAAGAGATATAATCAATATAGCCAGTATTTAAAAAATAAATTCGGCGCAAAAGTTTATAAGATAACTTTGGATGCAGGTTTTTCCTGCCCTAACAGAGACGGTACGATTTCTGATAGAGGATGTATATTTTGTGACGACGGCGGAAGTTTTTCTCAGGCGCATTCAAATCTGTTAAGCGTGGAAGAACAGGTTAAAATTGGGGCTGAAACTTTAAAAAAACGCTTTAAAGCTGAAAAGTTCATGTCATATTTTCAAGCTTTTTCCAATACCTATAAACCGGTAGAAGAACTGGAAAAAATCTATAAAGCCGCTCTTGTGCATCCTGATATTGTAGGAATTTCTATCGGAACAAGACCTGATTGTATAGATAAAGGAAAATTGGATTTAATCTCCTCTTTTACTTCAGATTATTATACTTGGATTGAGTACGGTTTGCAGTCGGTTCATGATAAAACTTTAGCTAAAATAAACCGCGGACATGATTACGGATGCTTCCTGGAAGCATATAATAAAACTAAGGAGGCGGGGATAAATATATGTCTGCACATTATTTTGAATCTGTTTGAAAGCTATGAAGAGATGATGCAAACCGCTAAGACCGTTGCAAAGTTAGAACCGGAAGGTGTAAAAATTCATATGTTATGCGCACTGGAGGGGACAAAACTTGCGGAAATGTATAGAGCGGGTGAAATTGATTTTATGAGTGAAGACGAGTATGTAAAAATTGTTTGTGATTTTCTTGAATATTTGCCGCCGGAAACGACGATACACCGTCTGGCAGGGAACGGTTTGCGGACGGAACTTGTTGCTCCGCGCTGGATTGGGAAAAAACTGGACTGTCTCAATAAAATTGACAGAGAATTTTTGAGCAGAAATTCCAGACAGGGGATAAAATACGGTATGTTTGAATGATTGTGAAATAGAATGGTTTTGCCATACTTTGTTTCTTTTAAAATTATAGAATTTGAATTATAATACTTTTATGGATAAAAAAGTCATATCTACAAACAGAAAAGCATTTCATGATTTTTTGATTTTTGATAAATTTATAGCGGGTATTGTGCTCACCGGAACTGAGATT
This sequence comes from Candidatus Gastranaerophilales bacterium, assembly GCA_944322555.1. Taxonomy (GTDB): domain Bacteria; phylum Cyanobacteriota; class Vampirovibrionia; order Gastranaerophilales; family Gastranaerophilaceae; genus CAG-196. The sequence goes on from CALUPJ010000001.1 coordinate 26,026, forward strand.
AAATCAATTCGTAAAGGCACGGTTAACCTGAAAGATTCGTTTGCAAAAATTGAAGATAATGAAGTCTTTTTATATGGTATGCATATTTCACCATACGAGCAGGGTAACAGATTTAACCATAAACCTGACAGGGTGAGAAAACTGCTTTTGCAAAAACGCGAGATATTAAAAATTCAGGATAAGGTAAAGAAAGACAGTGTAACAATTATTCCGTTAGAATTGTTTTTAACTCATGGTTTTGCTAAGATAGAGATAGGTCTTGCAAAAGGTAAAAAGCTTTATGATAAACGGGAAGCAATTACAAAAAAATCGCAGGAAAGAGATATAGCAAGGCTGACTAAACGGGGGTAAGTGTCTCACTTTAACAAATTAACGGAAACGGACGGGAAAGAGGATAAGCGGATGTTTAACAGAGAAAGCATTTTGAAAAGTTTAAATACTGAAAACTATTATATCGACAAGCATTCGCTTGATTTGTTTCTTGAAGATTGGAAAATAGAATCTATTTATGAAGACGAAGATGGGCTTGAGTTTTACGATGATTTGGCTCTGGAAAAAATAAAAAAAGGTATATCCCTAAAGGCTCAGGGTTATAGTGATGAACAAATAATAACAAAACTTTCACGGATGGAAGCTAAAGTAGAAAAACAAGAGGAAGTTTCTTCGCAGCCAGTTCAGCCTTTAATGGTAAGTGAACTTTTAAATGAGGAGAATATAGAGGCGGTACCGCAACCTGAAACAGTTTCTCAAGGCAAAAGTTTTACTTTAGATGTGTCCAGCCAAACTTTACAAATGCTTGCCGAAGCCGTAGCCAAAAAAATAAGCGACGATATTACAAATTCGGATATGGCAACCAGATTAATAGAAGCCGGCGGATATAAAAGAGATAATGAAATTCTTGCAAAACAGGTTAAAGAACTGTTGGAGCATAATAAGGAATTATCACAAAGAATTGAGCAACTTGAAAGTCATGCTTCAAAACACTTCTGGTCCCGTTTCTGGAGGGGAAAATAGAAAAGTTTTATAAAAGTTTAGATTGCAGGTTGAAAGAATATTTTAATTTGCACCGTGCACATGTTTTTTGTCAGGAAGGGTGTTCTTCATGTTGCGAAAAAGGAGATTATCCGATTTCACAAATTGAACTTGCATATCTTATGCAGGGATATATAAGTTTGGATAATGAGCAGAAAACAATTATTCAACGTAATATTAAAAATATTGAAAGAGGCGGAGCCTGTCCGTTTCTTATCAAAAAGCGATGCTCTGTGTACAAATATCGCCCCGTTGTATGCAGGGTTCACGGCCTGGCATATATGTGCGGGGACAAAGTAAAGCTTCCATATTGTGTTAACGAAGGGAAAAATTATTCAGGAGTATACCAAAACGGTGAGGTGGTGATAAATCCGATACTCGAAAATCTTGATACCCCCTCTGTTTTAAAACAACTGGAGTACGGTGACATAAGAAATCTGTATGACTGGATTAAGAAATAGTCCAGGCGTTTACCGGACAAACCGCAGAACAAATTCCGCAGCCGATGCATTTTTCGTCAATCAGCAGGTAGTTTTCTTTTATAGCTTTTTGAGGACAATTTTTTATACATAATTTGCAGTTTACACATTTTGTTTTGTTCCATACAGGAGTTCTTAATCTGGCCTTGCCGGGTTGAGCAAGTGAAAAAACTTCGCCGTTATCTTCTACAAGGTCTCCAAACAAGCCGTCTTTAAACCATTCTGCGGCTTTAAATTCTTTTACCGTAATTTTGTTTATTTTAGATTCTTTAGGTAAAGGAACAATTTTGCACCAGTCGGAAAAATCCAGAAGTTCTTGTTCAAGTTCTGTACGCCCGATGTTTTGGAGAAAGTGTTTCATACCGGATTTCAGAAAATCTTTATCAAATTTATTCAATTTAACCGTTTCGACGCAGCTTGCGAGGCCGTAAATCCTGCCTCTGACATAAACTGTACCTCCAACCATTCCGACGCAGGAACGATTCCCGAGCACTGATTGTAATTCGTTGCAATCATAACCGCATATTACGGCAATCCCTCCGCTCATAAATTCAAAACTGAAAGAACCAGTATTTTTAAGCACCCAAAATTCAGGCGGTTCAAACTTCGGATCGTGCTTCATCAAAGCTCCGGAACGTGTACCGGTTCTTCCTCCTATATATATTTTCCCTCCGGCAGCACAGTGAGCGCTAGTGTCTCCTCCGTCTCCTTTGACCGTAATCTCTGCACCGGAATTTAACCAGCCGACATCCGCAGGGGCGGAGCCTTCTACAATAATTTTTGTTCCGTCCATAGCCATAGCACCGACTCTTTGTCCCGGATTTGTTATCCGGAAAGTTAATGATCCTCCTGATTTAGTCCAGGAAGAGCCTCCTATGTCGTGCTGTCCGCAGGCTTCTATATCAAAATCAGTAACACCTTCTTCAATTTTTTTGCTAATGGTTTGAAGAAGCTCTTGTGTTGACATTCTTGTGTTGTTTTTTAATGTTTTGATTTTGCAAACGGTCATATGTTTTACCTTTAAATTTTAGCAAGCGTATTGTATATCTAAACGATTTGATATATGTTTATCAACTGTAATTAGTGCGTCAGAACGTCCTATAGGAAGTGATGAACATCCGATAGGCGCCATTAATTTTTTAAGTTCTATATCTGTGGCAAGAATATAATTTACAATGTTTTGTGCAACTTTATCCACATCCAGTCTTTTAACCAGATTATCATTTTGTGCGGCAATTCCGGCAGGGCAAAGTCCTGTATTGCAGGCATTACATTTCCCCGTATCGCTGCCGACACACCCTGCAGTTTCGAGAAGCATACTTCCGGTAAATACTCCGTTAGCACCGAGACAAATTAATTTGAATGCATCAGCCGCAAAACTTCCCGTTTGCCCGAGGCCTCCGCCCGCAAAGAGTGGTATTTCACCCTGCCGGCCCTGTTTTACAGCGGTAAGATAACAGTCTCTGAGTTTTGACGTAATAGGATGCCCCGTATGATTTAGCGAAATTTCATGTGCTGCTCCGGTGCCGGCTGCAAGTCCGTCAAGGAAAAAGCCGCCGACTATATTATAAGGATCACGCAGCAGATTGTTATATACGGAAACACTTGTAACGGACGCGGCAACTTTGACCGCAACTGGAACTTTGAAATTAAATGCAGCATTCATTGACAAAAACATTTTCTGAACACTTTCTTCTATTGAATAAAGTCCCTGATGTGTCGGTGGCGAAAGTAAATCAGCTTTCGGAACACCACGGATTTCCTGAACATATCGTGCAACTTTACTTGCCTGCAACAATCCTCCGTCTCCAGGTTTTGCGCCTTGACCTATTTTGATAATTATTCCGGCAGGATCCTCTGTCATATCCGGCATTGCTTTCAGTATTCTGTTCCAGCCAAAATGTCCGGAGGCAATTTGTAAAATCATATATTTTGCATATCTCGATTTCAGAAGTTTTGTCGGAATTCCGCCCTCTCCTGTACACATTCGTACAGGTATTCCCATAACTTCGTTTAAATAAGCTGTTGCAATTGCTACTGCTTCCCACATTCTCCAGGAGACTGCGCCTATTGACATATCTCCGAATATTATCGGGTATATCCAGCTGACAGGCGGAAGTGATGTTGTTTCATACAGAACTTCTCCGCATGTGTCAAAGTTTAATTTGTCTGCTTTCAAAACCCTTCCAAAAGGGGTTCTTAGTTCAAAAGTGTGTCTTTGGGCATCCAAAGAAGGATCTGTCATTTGGGAGATTCTTCCGATTTTGATTTTATCAAGCGTTCTCCCTTCGGTGTTAAGATTTGAACGTCCGCCTTTTTTGAAAGAATCGGCTTTTTGCGCTCTGTATGCGACTGAATACTTGTCGTCTTTGTTTCTGACGGCTTTAATTGCTCCATTCGGGCATACGTTTGAACACATTCCGCAGCCTCTGCAGTAATTATCAAGTGATATGTTTTGTTTAATAACAAGAACTTTTTCAAATTTTCTGTCCGGACTGTTTATTGAATTTGATTTTCTAAATTCCACGCACGGTGAAATTGCATTAAAAGAACAAGCGGCTGTGCATTTTCCGCATTGTATACATTTGGATTCGTCGTACTCTATTATCCAAGGCAAATCACTTTTTTGCAGTTCGTTTACGTTTATTGAAGCCATCTTTCTATTGTTAAATCATCCTTTACTATAATAGTTTCCCGTTCATTCGGATAAATATCCGCATCCCTTTCCGGCATTATGTCATTTAGTCCCGCTACTTCCGAAGTCATAATGACGGTATCTTTGTTTTTACCTATTACAACAGGCCTTAACTTTTTTGAATCACAAACACATAAAAGCTCCTTTTCCGGAGTAACAGCCAGGAATGTATTTGGCCCGTTGATTTCCAAATTCGCCAGTGACGCTTTTATTCTAAGCAGGATTTCCCGATCTTTTCTTGTCGTTATTTCGTCATAAGAAAGCGGAGTTATAGTGTGCTTAAAATATTTTAGCGGCCATTTAAGGATTTTGCGAATATAATGCAATGTATATAAAAGACACTGTGAATCAGATTCAAATCCGATATAGCCCTTGTAAAGCTTTTGCTGATAATCTCTGTTCTTTTCAAAGAACGTATTTTCTCCGTTTGCCAGCCCTGTGTATCCCTCAAGGAAGAACGGGTGCGCTGCATATCTTACAATGTCATAGTTTGTGTTTTGCCTGCATTGAGCCGTAATAATACCGGCTGTTAAATCAGCATTGCCTTCCCAGAGATTGAAATATATTCCGATATCTTTAGGACTTCCGATTTCTTTAAGAGTTAAAACATCCGGCCAGAAAGAATATATATATCCGGCTTTTGCCTCCTCAAGTGTTTTACGGATTTTTATGGCAGTATCGATTAGAAGCTCTTCTTTCTCCTGTTTAGTTGCATGCTTAAAACTTCTCGGATATTGCAGAACTTCAAAAATATAGTTAGGCATTGCCTCTATCTTTAAACCTTTTTGATTGTTTATCTCGGGTGACCATTGCATAACTCTTGAAAATCCGATTTCTCTCAGGATATCTTCGGCAAGTCTTGTTCCTTCCACGGTAGCTGCCATGGAAAGAAGCGGAAGCTCCTTGTAGTTTTCAAAGATTCCGCCTAAATCTTGCATTACAAAAGCAAAGCCCGAATCATCATGACCCTCCTGCTGGCTTTGCATAAGCTTTAATGCGATGGAAGGATGCATTCTTTTCTTTGATTTTACAGCTCCTATTCTACACATAAATTTGATTTTACAGCTTTTAATATTTAAGGTCAAGTTGTGTTTTGTCAAAAATTATGTTATTATGCTTACGGAGAGTTAAGATTATGCAGCAAAACATTTTAAGAGATTCTAATGTAACAAAAATTTATTTATTATATGAAGAAAAGGGACTTAAAAAACGTGTTTCGCTAAAACTCAGGTTTATGGATAGCCGGGAATGTTATTTTGCCGGTTCAATGCCTGCAAATTTTGAAAAGCCAAAAAGAAAAACTCCTGCGGATTTATATGTATATACTGTTGATGGAGTCTATAATTCAAAAGTTTCAATTTTAAATGCGAATGTATCAATGCGCGATGTTTTGTACGAGGTTACAATACCTAAAAAATGGGATTTTATTCAATTGAGAAGAAGTACTCGCAAACAGGTTGCATTGCCTGTAAGTATAAAGTTTAATGACGGATTTGAACTTAATGAAACATCTTTCGATTTGTCTTTGGGCGGAGTTTCGTTCTTTTCCAGAACACAAATTCCAAGTATATATAAAAAAATAAGTGGAGTATTGTCACTGCAATTACCTTCTGATACACTGATTAACTTTGCGGATGGGCAGATGACTGTAGAAGCAAAGTTTGTAAGAGAAAAAGAAGATATAGAAGGAAGATTTGGTGAGGTTCTATACATTTATAAATTTATGAATGTTTCTCCTGAAGATGAAGATATTTTGCGGATGTTTCTGATAAAAATAGACTAGCTTGACTTTACAATAAATAGAACTAATAATATTATATACGAAGGTGTTTGAATGAAATTAATAAACAGACTTAAAGTATTTGAACAGAAGTATGTATTCTTAAGGTGGGCAACAGGAGCTGAATACGGTAAGGTTACATATGTTGGTGATGATTATATAGAGTTTAATATTATAGATGTTGATACCATGGAATACAGGGAGACTGTTATTATAAATTCTTCTCTTATATTGGAAGCAATTTTTGGCGGGCCTGATATAGCAAGGATTGTCGCAGAAATTTCATCAATGCTGCCGGATTCATAATTATGGTTACAAAAGCAATTACAGCTGCAACAGTAGGAATAAATTCTCGAAAAATAGAAGTGGAAGTTGATGTTGTAAATTCTCTGCCGAATATTTGTATTGTCGGTTTGCCGGATAATGCCGTGAACGAGGCTCGTGAACGAGTTCGGTCTGCTATTAAGAATTCAGGGTTTTCTTTTCCGACAGGAAGAGTAATTATAAACCTTGCGCCTGCGGACTTAAGAAAAGAAGGGACGAACTTTGATTTACCGATGGCAATCGGTATTTTAAAAGAGCAGGGTATTGCAATACCTGATGATGAGCAGACAGGTTTTTTAGGGGAGTTGTCTCTCGATGGTTCTTTGAGAAAGATTTCAGGGGTGCTTCCTCTGGTTTGCGGTCTAAAAGAAGCGGGTATAAAATCTGTATTTGTTCCTTCCGATAATGCGAAAGAAGCTGCGTTAGTTCAAGGTATAAAAGTTTTTGGGGCGGAGCATTTGTGCGATATTGTTAATCATTTTACAGACATGCCGATTGAAAATACCACTGTAGATATTGAGGAGTACTTTAAAGATAATTCAAATAATATAGATTTTATTTTTGATTTTAAAGATGTAAAAGGTCAGCAAAAAGCAAAACTGGCATTAGAAATAGCGGCGGCAGGGGGGCACAATGTATTGATGTCAGGTTCTCCCGGATCTGGAAAAACCTTAATGGCAAAATGCATGGCTTCAATATTACCTCCTTTGGAATTAGAAGAGGCTTTAGAACTAACAAAAATATACAGTATAAGCGGATTGCTGCCTTTAAACCGACCGCTGGTGACAACCCGTCCTTACAGAGCAGTTCATCATACGGCATCTCCTAACGGTATAATCGGCGGAGGGGCTAATCCAAAACCTGGAGAAATAACACTTGCTCACAGAGGTGTTTTATTTTTGGATGAAATGGCTGAATTTCCTCGTCAGGTTTTGGAGGTTTTACGCCAGCCTCTGGAGGATGGCGAAGTTGTGATTTCAAGAACCAAGAATTCTATTAAATATCCTGCAAAGTTTATGCTGGTTGGTGCAATGAACCCATGTCCCTGCGGTTATTTAGGAGATAAAGAGAAGGCATGTACTTGTTCCGATTTTCAAATAACCAGGTACCGTTCAAAGCTTTCGGGGCCTTTATTGGATAGAATAGATTTAATAATTAATGTACCAAGACTGACATCAAACGAACTTATGAGTATGAAAACGGATGCCGAACCTTCTTATAAAATTCGTGAAAGGGTTATAAAAGCTCGAAAAATTCAGGCAGACCGATTTAAAGCCGAAGGTATTTTTACAAATTCGGAAATGAATAATAATCAGATAAAAAAATATTGTGTTCTGGATAATGAATGTGCAGCTTTTATGAAAACGGCTTCCGAAAAATATCAGCTTTCCGGCAGGAAATTTAACAGGATATTAAAACTTGCACGAACAATAGCTGATTTAAAAGAGTGCAGTAATATAACATTGGAGCATTTAAGCACAGCTCTTCAATATAGAGTTGATATAATAAATTAATTTTGGTAAAATTGTTCTAGAAAATGAGAGGTTTATTATGAAAAAATTTGGATTTACTTTGGCGGAAATTTTGTTATCCGTAGCAATAGTTGGTGTAATTGCAGCGGTTACACTTCCTGCATTAAATGCAAATGTTAGTCAACAAACATTAGAAAAGCAAACCTTGAAATTTTATACACAGTTTAAAAAAGCAATAGATTTATATAAGGCAGAAGAAGGTGTTGATTCAATAACCGGTATAGGTTTTACACCGGAAGATTTTACAAAAAAATACTTTAGTGTTTTGCAAAAATGTACAGAAAATGACAGTTGTTATTCGGATCAATATGTATCAATGGATGGAGAAAGTGTAAGTGTACAGGATTCAAAAACTTTTTTCAAAGATATGGAGACTTACTTGTTACCGGATGGCGCAGTTTTTTCTTATGAAACAAGAGCTACAGATGAGGATCCTATAGGAATCTTTTTTGATGTAAACGGTAAAAAAGGTCCGAATAAAAGCGGACATGATTTTTGGTATTTCAATGTTTTCTATGACGGCAGTATTGATGACCCGACCCTGACACCGGAAATTCGCGAAGAAGGGACTGATGTCAAAAAATATGAGGATATTCTTTTTGAAGAATGTAGAAAAGGCAACAATACTTGTTTCGGGCATTTTATGAGAAACAATTTTAAATTTGATTATAAGTAATAAAGCAAATTGTTAGTGATAATAATGTATTAAGTTTAATTGTAAACTTTAATTACATTTAGCACTTTCGGTGTTCACAAATGTTTAGAAAGTGTGTATTATAGATATATGATAGATTTAGAGCATTTGTATTCGGAAGTTCCGCCGACAAAATTAAGAAATATAGATGAGAAGTTCCGTCCGGCGCAAACTTCGCCTTTTTGGTTGTGGGTAGCTGATAGATTCTTCTATGGGATGCTTGAAAACAGATTCTATGCATTTCGTTATAAAGGTGCTGAGAAGTTTTATAAAAAAGACCCTGAAACTCCGGTAATTTTATTTGCACCTCACAGTAACTGGTGGGACGGTATTGTAGGGTATAACATCTGTAATCGAATTTTTAAAAAAGAAATTCGTTTAATGGTAGAGGAGTTGAATCGTTTTCCGTTATTAAGACGAGGCGGCGCTTTTAATGTAAACAAAAAATCAGCTCAAGCCTCTATGGAAGCTTTGAAGTATTCTGTAGAAATACTGGGGGATTCTAACAATATTTTATATCTTTTCCCGCAGGGAATAATAAAGCCTCCTAATCACAGGCCTATAGAATTTCAAACCGGACTTACTTATATTGCGGAAAAAGCAGCTAAAAAGTACGGTAAAGTAGCATTAATGCCGATAGCCGTAAACTATATGTTTTTACGTGATAACAGACCTGAAGTTCTAGTTGAAATGGGCGAACTTATTGAACTTAACAGTGATAAACCTGATAGAAAAGCGTACACGGAATATTTGGCGCATACATTACAGGATTTGTGCGATAAACAGTTTAATGATATCAGCAATGGTAATTTCCACGGTTATGACACACTGTTTCAACGTAGGCTTAAATGGTACAGAAGAATAGAGCAGAGACTAAAAAAAATTGATGTCAAAGGTTCCGGTGTATAAAAACAGGCTAAATTTTATAATCTATGCCATGTTTTTTAAATAAATTATTATAAAAATATCGGTTTTGCATGAGTGTTTTTTGAGATAGTATCATGTCAAACCCTTTGCTGAAGGGATGGGTTTTGAAAGCGTCTTTCCCTAAAGATAAAACTCTGTTAATGTAAGCTTTGACAAGGACGTTAGTTATTTTATTAAATTCAATTTGTGCATCAGGTGAATTGTTTTTGCGAAGCTCTTTTTTTATATCAACAGCCAGTTCTGTTAAGTCGGAAGTCTCGGTTGTGTTATTAGCTATTATTGAGTTAAGAGCAGCATTTCTTTCGTCAAAATTCGTAATATTCGGTTTGAATTTATATTTAGAATGAAAATATATGGCAGAATTTTTAGAATATATTTTAAAATGATTTTTTTTATTTTCAAGCATTTCTATAATACTTGCTAAACGTAGAATCTCTCCCAGACGGTGGCCTGTTTTTTCACCGTTATTTCTGTATTTATTTATCACAGAAATATCCAGACCAAGCATTTTGCCGGCGCCGTCATTAAGAGATAATTCTTCTTTGCCTAAAAGCTCTTTATTGTCTGTTAATTCTATGAATAAGCGTTTAAAACCATGGTTATAAACCATTTTGCTGTTGATATTCAGCAAACCCAGAGTCTTATGTTTGATATCAAAAGAACACAGTTTCCGGTTATCTATAAAGCTTG
>CALUPJ010000002.1 GCA_944322555.1 Candidatus Gastranaerophilales bacterium
TCAACCTACCGGAAGTGTCCGAAAATAATCAAACCATCTGTTCTTTTACAAAAGTCCAATTAATTGTTGGGCTGAAAGCCCAACCTACAAACTTCCTCTCAAAAACGATATTCAATCGTTTTTCAGCAGAGTACTTCACCCTACCGAAAATCCGTTAGCCGGAAAATTTTTCTTAAGGTCGGAAGAATTTTCATCAAGTTTTAGGAAAAATATTTTTCAATTGATACAAAAGCGACACAATAAGTCGGGAACGGTGTTCCATTATGTATTTGCAGAGTTATCTGTGAGTATGGATGCAATTTTCTTAAATTTTATTACACGAGAAACTCTTCAACTTTTTGTTTTCGTTTTATATTTTCTATAAATTCATTTATGTTAAATGTCAAAATATTCAAATTCTCTCTTATTTTATAAAGATTTGCAACTTCAACAGTATCTTCATGAATAACCGGAGCAACAAACACGGAAAAAGATAAAGGATTGTTTTGTAAAGCCTCTTTTAAATGTCTTCTTATTGGTACAATTTCGTTATTTACCTGATCTTGTCTGCCACACATTAATGTAACTTCAAAATAACTGTTATATTTACTATCAAAACATTCTATATCTGCAATACCGCCTCCTGCGGTAAATATAGGCAAGCCTTCATCATCAACGGAATAATTAGGATTTACATCCAATCCTGCAAATTGCTGTACAAGAGATATGCTGGTTAAAAATTCCAACCTTGTCGGAGCATTAATAAATTTTAGTATATTATCTGTGCTTTCTCTTTTATTACAAACTTTTAATAATTCTTCAAATATTTTTTCTTCCGAATACTCATTTGCATATTTATATAATGCATGTTTTCTTACTCTTGTTAAATCAATTTTCGTTGATTGTTTGATTTCTAATATATTATTATCTATTTTCCCCATGTATTCATAATATTGAGATTTACCGGTAAATACAGGATAATCCGAATAATTATCTATTACATAACGAATTTTATCTTCTTCAATTTTGTTAAAGTCAATAAATCTGCCGTTACCACGCAATGAAATAATACCGGTACTACGCATTTTTCTGATATATTCATCAACAGCTTCCCCGCAAATTTGGTTCATTTTAAATCTGTTACGCTTCGTATCATCGGCACCAAGAATTTCTAAACATCTATCATATATAAATTCATCGGAATAATTAAACCCTTTTCCGGCTCTTAATACCTTTATGTAATTATATAAAGCTTCTGCATTATTATCATTCCAGCATATCAATATCGATAATTCTTGTCTTGAAATACCGGCATCATTTTCTTTTTTATCTTTTTTCAATAAATCCAGAACATTCAACAATAGCGGTAACGGAGCATTTGTATTTGCATTTTTTCTAAACGGATTGTTCGTTTGATATTTCATTAACGCATTAAGCATAACATCCTGAATTTTTCTTTCATTTACAGGATTTTCATTATATGCATCAATCAACATATGCCCTGTATTTGATATATGAATCGGTTTATTCATTTCGTAATAAACAAACCCAAATTCCATTGGCAATTTGTACCATGTATCAAATCTTGAATCCCAGCCATAATCAAACCCGGCTTCTTTGTGTTGCTGCGGGCTGTGTTTGATAATATCTATTAAATCGTCATCAGTATAATTTTTATCTTCATCATAATAAATCTCTTTATAACGTGGATTTCTTATTTGATACATCGTTTTATAAAGCTTATTTGCCAATACTTTTTTAATAATTTTGTCAATAACATCAGATGTTAATATCATATTTTCATAAGGCAATAAACAATCTAAAAAACCTGCAATTCTATCAGGATTTCTCATTGTTGTAGAAAAAGATAACGGTTTTCTTTCAGCTTTTCTTGTTTTTGGCATAAAACCCTTTAATAATTTGTCACTAACACTTCTCTTGTAGGACGCGCTTTGTTATTATTGAAACTGATATAATAACTGTTTATTTCGTGAATATTATATTTTTGCATCCAATTATCAAAAATCTCGTTATGCGTACCTTTGTTATAATCCGCAACCAAATTTGATATTGCCCATTTAACTTTATTACGAGTCAAATCATTTAACAAATCTAACAATTCTCTTTCTTTATCTTTATTCCATAATTTATTATATTCAGAAAATGTTATTAGATATGGCGGATCTAAATATATAAAATCATTTTCTTTATATGTAAGCAAATTTATAAATTTTTTGTAGTCAAAATTAAAGAATTGAATCGTTTTGGTGCATACATTTTGGAAATATGTTTCAAGAGCATTTACAACATTTTTATTAAAGTCCACATTGCCGACAGGTAAATTAAAATCACCTTTTGAATTAAATCTTAAAATTCTGTTAAAACCGTATATTAACAACAAATATAAATCTAAAATATTGTCTTTATTTTTGTTATATTCTTCACGCAACTTGCCGTAACTTTCTTTATTAAACTTTGCATAATAAGTCTTTGGGTATTCTGTTTTTAAACTGCCAGGAACGATATCTTCCTTAAAAGATCGTGACAATCCAAATTCCAAGATTCTGTTCGTAATATGTTCAAAAAATATTTCAGGACATGTTGAACATGCACACAAATAATCATGCAATTTTATCATATTTTCATCAATATCATTTAATACAAATTTTTGCGCATTAACGTTCAGAAAAACGGAGCCTCCGCCGACAAACGGTTCTATATAAGTATTTATCTGTGCAGGGAAATAAGGCAATATTTGGCCTAGTATACGGTATTTATCACCTACATAACAAAATGGCGAACGTATAAAATTATTATCTGACCTCTGTAATAAAGAGCAACTCTCTATGGTCGTTGAAATCTGTTTTTCCTGAATTGAAGAATTTATGGTTGTGTTCATATCTTGTTGTTTTTCCTTTTGAACTTAATATTTCTTCTATTTGTTCCAAAGAAATTTTATTTTTAGAAGAACTGCTTTTTGAATTATAAGTGTTATTGTAAGAAACTGCAATAAATTTACATTGTAAATTCTCTACAAGCTCTTTAAATGCTTTCGGAGCATTTGTTCTGCAATATTCACTCATGTTCTCCGCCGGAGGTTTTAAAGCAACACCTTCCAGTTTCGGTTTTTCCCATTTTACAAGATTTTCCAAAACATGGTAAAAACGGCTGTATTGTCTGGAATTGTACGGGGGATCAATATATACAATATCAGCCTTTAAATTTTTTACCAGTTTATTAACATCTTCCCGATATATATCGATATTTTTAACCGGAGTCGGATTAATCATTTGGTAGGTAAATTGTTGAGGAATATCTTTTCTGTGAAAATATGCCTCATAGTGTCCTACTGTATTGGCAATTTTATCAATAGAGTATATTAGCGAAGTCAACAATATATTTTTTTCTTTTTCATTAAACACTTTGTTTGATTCTAAATCTTCTCTTATTGCACCGATTTTTTTAGCATCGTCTTTGTTAAAAAATTTACCGCCGAAATTAAGGGAAAAATAGTTATCTTTTAACTTATCAGCATCTTTTTTGTTCCATTTTTCAATATATTGCTCTAATTTTTCCTTATCCCAATCGTTATTATCAAAAAACGCTTTATAAATTATATTATTTGAGTATAAAAAATCATTTACTATTAATTTAGGGTATTTTTGTGCGGCTTTTTTACTTATAATAGCTGTACCTGCAAAAATGTCCGCAAAAGTATCCCCAATACAATTTTCTTGGATCAATTCCATAATCCAATCAGACAAGTCAGCCTTACTTCCTATATACCGTCTGTTTTCAAGGTTAAACAAATCTTACTCCCTAAACATCAAATTTATTATATCTCAAACATGGTAATTTTATTTTTTATTTCAGAAATTTTTATTATTAGCAAATTTTATTTTTTTAATTTTTATAACAGTATGAGAATACAAACAATCACATCAAATTTGCTAACTTTCAGAGCAATTAATCTAAATACGCAAGAAAAAGAGAAATCTGACAAACTTATATCCGAGCTTCATGCTAAAAAAAACAAAGATAAAATAAAATGCGGCCTGCTTGATATATTTGACAGACACATACAAAACGAAGCTGCAAAAAAAGCAAAGGGAATATATTTTGAAAAAGATGTACTTCAAAATATGTACCTAAAATTTTTTGAAGCAATTGAAAATATAAAAGATTTGACAACAGAGAATCTTATTAAAATATTAAACACAACAAGCCCCGATGAAAATGAATTAAAAGAGCAATATCGATTTAAAACATTATCACTAAATAAAAAGGTACGGCAAGACAATAAATTAACCTTAGAAGATAAAATAACCGAAGAGAATCTTCCGGTATATTTAAGCACTTATACAGAGAAAGAAAGAAAAAATCAACATTATAAAATACAAAAACTTGCCCATAACACAAATTTAACATCCCGCGAAAAAAAATTACTGGACGAAAAAAGCAGCGGCAAAACATTCGAACAAATTGCAGCGAAACACGGTCAATGCAAAACTTTAACCGTACGTCTGATACACAATGCTATTGCAAAAATTCAGAACAGCAACGGAATGTTACCGGAAACTTTTAATCGTTTTATAGATGCATTTATTTTAAAATATAAACTAAATATTTCCAAGGAACACCTCAAAGACATTGTTCTTAACAATACCTACATTTTATCATATCCGCAAGCTAAACTCTTTCAAAATATCGACAACACTGCTGAATTACTTGAAATAGAGGCAAAATCATACGCAAAGGCAGCATTAAAAAAACCTTCTTTATTTTATCAAAAATCCAAAACTATAAAAGAAAACATCCGAAGAACATCTGCGCTGCTTGAAATAGAGCCCCAAAACTTAATACGGGCCGCATTAAAACAACCGACATTATTTTATCAAAAACCCGAAACTATAGAAAAGAATATTCAGGAAACAGCGAAGCTTATTGATATAGAACCCAAAAACTATGTAAAAGCTGTATTAAAACAGCCGGCTTTATTCAGTCAAAAAACTAAAACTATAGAAGAGAATATAAATAAAACATCCGAGCTGCTTGGATTAGATCCTAAATACTTTATACAGATAGCGTTGAAAAAACCTCAATTATTTTACCAAAAACCCGAAACTATAATAAAAAATGTCCAAGAAACGGCGAAATTGCTTGAAATAGAACCCCAAAACTTAATAAAGGCTATATTAAAACAACCGCAATTATTTTGTCAAAAGCCGGAAACTATAGTAAAAAATATTTACGGAACCGCCGAATTATTCAAAATAGATCCTAAATACTTTATACAAGTAGCGTTGAAACGTCCTCAGTTGTTTTATCAAAAACCAGAAACTCTTAAACAGAATATTGCTAAAACCGCCTCTTTACTCAAAATAGAACCTGAGAACTTTATATCCACCGCATTAAAATATTCTCAATTATTTTATCGAAAACCGGAAAGCATAATAAAAAAAGTAAAAATTATTCAATATTATAACCTGATTCAAAATAAAGATTCTAATAAAATCTCTATTTCCATTCAATCGGATAATTATCTATATGAAAAGATTTTAAACTATTTGGTCAAAAAAGAAGATGGTTTAAAATCAGCGATAAAGAGAAGTGAATTTATAGATTACTTAAAACAAAGCAGCAAATTGTATAGTTTTGAAATTCCCAATAATAAACTCGCAGATGAGCTTATCAAATTTGCAAAAGAATTATCTGAAAAATATTTAGGAAAACAGATTTTTTCTTTTAAAATAAAACTCTAAAAAATCTGCATATTATAGCTGCCTAAATTACAGCCCGGAAAACTATTTTCAGACAAAAGCAGGATAAATACCGCATCCTGCATAATTTTATTGCAGAAAACAGCATACTATGATAATATTCTCTTTGCGAGGGCTTTTCGGATGTTCAACAATGAATATTATTATTGGAAAGAGTTTTTTTCCCAAAAAGAAAATCAGAAAAAAATTACTTATCTGAAAAAAAAATACAAAGATAAGAAAATTATTTTGTACTCTAACGGAATTTATTTTGATGCACTCGCAGACTCATACAAGCTAAAGAAAATATTAAATATTGTCGGCATTTCCGACATTAAATACGAAAATAATTTTCAGGATATTTATAAGGGTTTTCGCTGTATCAAGCCAAGTGATTTAAAAAAATGCGACTTTGATATTATTTTAATAACTTCCCCAAATCCCGAATCCGTAAAAAAATATTTGAAAGAAAAGTTGGGAATAAGAAAGAAAACAGAAGCTTTTGATATTATAAGTTTCAATTTTTTGGAAAATTCTTTATCCAAATTTGAAACCACTTTCCGCTATCTGGCAGAATCGAAAAATCTATATTTGACTCTGAAATACTTTATCTTTTGTACCACAAGGGAATTCAAAACAAAATTAAATTATTTGAATGTTTTAAAAAAACTGCGTAAAAAAGAAAAACTCAGAGCACTTTTTATCTGTGAAGAAAGCTCAAAATGGTGCTTCAGCTCACTTTATAAAGAACTTGAAAAAGACGACAGATTTGAGATTTTGCCCGTTGTTCTGTACCCGATTATAACAAAACACCGAATTGAATTTAATCAGGGTGAAAATATCAGTTTTTTTGAAAAGAAAGGAATTAAAGCCATTGACGGATACGATTACAAAAACAGTCAGTGCCGAGACCTGAAGAGTTTTGAGCCGGATTTGGTGTTTTACCAGCAGCCTTGGTATATACAGGGAAACAATCATCCGTATAAAGTCTCAGAATACGCTCTGACAATGATGGCGCCGTACGGGTTTACAACACTGAACGGCAAATACTGGGGAAGTGATTCCGTTAAGAGAGTCTATTCAGCATTATGGAAGTTCTTTTCCGAATCAAAATATCATAACGGTTTTTATGAAAAATATGCAAAAATGAGATTTAAAGACATACTTGCCGTAACCGGAGCTCCGAAAATGGATAGTTATTTTTTACCATCAACTGACAGCTGCAATAAATATTGGAAAGGCAAAGATACAAAATTTCGTATTATTTGGGCTCCGCATCACTCAATAAACGGAGAAGGGCTTGCAATGTCAACTTTTCAAGACAATTACAAATACTTTCTTAATCTTGCGAAAACCCACCCCGAATATTCTTTCATCTTTAAACCTCATCCGGCACTTAAGAGCATGTGTATACAAACAGGCTTCATGAAAGAAAACGAATACAACGATTATATAAAAGAATGGCAGAATCTTGAAAACGGAACCATACATACAGCAGGAGATTATATTGATATCTTTCGCACCTCTGATATTTTAATTACGGACTGTTCCTCCTTCTTAGCCGAATACTTCCCGACAAAAAAGCCTATTATTTTTTTGAACAGAAAAGACCGCGCTCCGTTTGACAGTTTCGGAAACAAATTACAAAAAGGTTTTTATACTATAGAAAATTACCCTGAAACTGAAACCGTAATAAAATCAGTACTGGGAAACGGCAAAGATACATTAAGAGAAGTACGGGCAAAAATTTTTGCTAAAAATTTTTGCCCTCAAAAAATTACCGCATCAAAAAAAATACTAACCATTTTGCACAATACGTTATAAAAATTAATCATTTTTATCGTAAGTTAAATTTTCCGGCCCCTCATGAATTTGCGAGAAAAATTTTAATTGTCCCGCATTCCCTTATTGTAAATATTTGTAACAAAAAAATATCATTTCTAAAGTTTTTAGAATTTATGCCGTAAACATTATTAAGATGTAAAACGTTATCGTTATAGGAATGTCGGATTTACTTATATGACAAATAATATTGGAGATACAATCTACAATAACTGCAGAGCACAAAAGAATGCTGTACGCGCCCGAACAGAAAACAGTATAAACAGTCTGTTCAAACGTAATGTTATCACTAAAGAGCAGCACGATAAGCTTTTACATATGTATTTAACGGGAGAAATCTCTTTCGGGGATGACGGATTAACACCAGAAGAAGCAAAACATTTTACTCAGGAAACCTATAAAACTATTGAAGAAACTCTTCTGAAATCTGACAAGGGAAATAGTAAAACATTGTATATTATACAGCCGGGAGATACTCCGGAAATAATTGCCGAAAAATTAGGTTATACAGGAAATGAAGCAAGGCAGTTTGCCACAAAAATAAAAGCAGAAGCTATAAAAAACGGGATGTATCATAGATATGGCTTCAATACAGGAGATATGATAACGCTTAACGGGGATTTCAAAGAAAAGATAGATGCCCTAAGAGCAAACGGTGAGTACACAGAAAACAGCCGTGATATAAATGAAAAATATATTAATGTCAAAACCAAACAAACCGGACAAACTGTTCAGAAGAGCAAACAAAAAGAAATCAGTGCGGAAGATAAGATAAAAGCAGAAAAAATAAAAACCGAAGCTGAACGTATTAATATAGGTTTAAAATATGGAGCAAATTCTTCTAATCTCGCATTTAGATACATAAACAGCGAAAATATTGCTTTTGTTTTGAAATTGTTTAAATTAAACACCGGCAGAAGTTTGGCACTGGATTTAATTAACAATGGAGATAAAAATTTAAAAGAGGTCAAAGACCATATATGTCTACATCTTGCAAAGAGAGCACAAGAATTAAGTCTGGAAGATATAACACCTTATGATGACATACAAAAACCTGTAGAAATTATAAGCTGGATAGAAGATATACAGGCAAAAATTCTTAATGCAGAAAAGGAAAACAATCCTGCTTTTGCGGAAATATCTGCTGAAAAGCAAGAGAGAGAACAAGAGATGAACAGTTCAAAATTCAAGCCGGTTAAAGAACTTCAAAAAAACAGCCTGAAAATAGCCCAAGATTTACATAATTCTATTGAAGATGACTTTTCTGTTAACAAAATACTGAACAACAGAAATAATGAACAAACAATTGCGATTTTGAAAAAAATAAAACCGGAAAATGCAGCTTTTCTTGCAGCAGAATACAAAAAACTGGCCGGAGAAACAATAACAAATGCCCTTGACAATGAAATCGGACTTGATATTGATGATGTAAAAAATTATATATGCAAAAATCTTGTCAGCAGAGCCAAAGCAATAGGACTTACAGGCATTAATATACGTGATTACAGTAATATAAATGATATTAAAACTCTGTCAGCCTGGGTTGAAAAGACTGCACAAAGAATTATTGAAACAGAAAAAAATAACGAAAATTACCAACTACCCGAAAATACTATAAAAAGTAATACTAAAAAAGAAAAAAACCAAATAACAAAAACAATAACAGAGCATCCGCTGTTTAAGAACAGCGGGATAAAAAATATTCAGGAAACATACACTAACGATAATTACAAAATTGACAGCACCTATACTTTTACAGACGGCAGAATTGTTCAGGAAAAATTTGTTGCTTCCGAAGCACAAACACGAAAACAGCTCAAAGGTACAGTGATTTCGTATGACAATAACGGCAATTTTCATGTTACAAATTCTGACGGAAAAAATCTTGAAGTAAAAAAAGATGCCGGCGGAAGTTATTTTGAAATTAATAATAAAAAATATTACTTGGTTAAAGTACGAAAACTGTTAGCGGAAGGGGGTTCTACGCAAGAGTCTGAATCTCAAAAACTTTATGAGCCCGTGCCTGTTTCTATTTCTTTACCGCAAAACTCCGACTCTAATGCCCGTTCCTTTGCAAAAGCCTTAGAAGATAATAAAGCCGAGTTGATGAAGGTTTTAAAAATTGATAATGATACCTATAATAAACTTGCCCGCCTTGCAATGGCAATTGCAGAACAAGAAACAAATTTCGGCACCCCGCAGGGCGGAAGAAAAGTTAAATACAATGCATTAGAACTGTTTACAGATACATTAGCAGGAGATTACATCGCCTCAATTAAAGGCTCGGCTATTTCCTGCGGATTTACACAGATAAAATACAATGACCAGATAAAAGATGCAGACGTCAAAGAAATATTTGACACTCTCGGCATAAAATCAGAAGAAGATTTATATACCCCTGAAAAATCCGCAAAAGCCACAGTTGCTTTACTGTCAGTATTCAACAGAAGAATGCAGAGAAAAGCCGTACAAGACGGGATAAAAGCAGCTAATGGTGTTATAATTGAACAAGCAGGCTGGGAAATTAAAAACGGACATGCACAAAAAACTTATGAAACAAAACCTTGGATAAATCAGGTTACTGATGAAGATGCTCTGTGCTATTACTGGAATCAGGGAGCAAGACAACTCATTAACGGTACTGCGGATCCGGAAGCAAATGCGTATACAAGAAATGTTCGTCAATATCTTGAAAAATATACCGTGACAGAAGATAAAGCAGAAAGAGCCCGGATAATACAGGAAGCCAAAAGAAAAGATATGATTAAGAATTTCAAGCCGATAGATAATAACGGCTCAATAGGTTCAATAGTCTTTATGCCCAAAATGTACACAAATAATCAGACAAACTCTGAAACAGATTTGAAAATCCTTAGAACCGCTCTTGCAAAAAGCACCAAAATAGATGATAACTCGAAAAATTTATTACTATTATCTGTACAAAACGGTGAAATCGGCTTTGAATTCGGATTAAAAGAAGAAGAAGCAAATAATTTGACACAATGTAACGTAGACCTTATGCTTACACAAATCAGCAATCTCAAACAGGAACTAGAAGAACAAAATACAGGAATTGATTTCTCAGACGGCATAAATTCTTACGAAAAAATATTACTCAGAAAACAAATGGCATCCGTAAGACGTGCCGAATTTGAGTTCAAAAAACAATATCTGGCATCTTTATCACCTGAATTTTTAGAGACCGAAATTCCCGCAAAAAATTTACTGGAAACTCCGTTAGAAAACAGTCTTGACTTATCTAAATCATTAACAGCCTCCAGAAGAGGATTTGCAGGTAAAGTTACAGATTCCGGTATTAATAAAACCGGCACTTCCTGTGTCTCAGCAGCATTGGCAGAATTCGCACAAGCAGTTGCATTGGAAATGAACAGCGGCGGAAGATGCATGACCGGATTTAGGCGTGCCATGCTTAACGCAGGAATTGAGACTGCAAACAACGATGATTTAGTCGAAGGAACCCCTCGCGCTACGGTCGGCTGGTTTGAACGCCACCCTGATATGTTTGAAGAAGTCAGATTTATAAAAACAGAAAACGGAAATGCGCGCCAAATTAACAGTACAGATTTAATAAATCTGCCGGCAGGATATATTGTTATCTGGATACCTGATGATAATTATATTGAAAAAGGTGAGCCTGGACATATATCAATTACTAACGGTAACGGGCAGGCTTATGCAGATGAGACTGATAACCTTGATTGGGGTGTATTCCATGGCCGCAAAAATTCCGGCAAAGGAGAACATGGAACCTTCAGAGTATTTAGACTTACCGATGATTGGAAGCTTGATGAAAACGGAAAGCTTAAATTTTGTAAATAACTCTTAAAATAAACTCCTTTTCTTTAAAAAATCGTGTATAATAAATTTATAGGTTATTAAGGAGAAGGTAAATGTCTATTATTGAAGGTCTGTTAACTGTCACAAATGAAAAATTCTGTATAATAGTTTCGCGGTTTAATGAATTTATAAGCTCAAAACTTTTATCGGGCGCGCTCGATGAACTTAAGCGCCACGGAGTAAAAGAAGAAAATATTGATATTGTATGGTGTCCCGGAGCTTTTGAAATACCGCTTATTGCAAAAAAATGTGCAAAGAGCGGTAAGTATAATGCAGTTATAACCCTTGGAGCCGTTATAAAAGGCTCAACATCACATTATGATTATGTCTGCGCAGAAGTCTCAAAAGGGGTTGCCGCAACAGGCCTTGAAACCGGAGTTCCGGTAATCTTCGGAGTACTTACTACAGATAATATTGAACAGGCTATTGAAAGAGCGGGCACTAAAGCCGGCAATAAAGGTGCTGATGCCGCTAAATCCGCAATTGAAATGGCAAATTTAATGAATAAAATCTAACGGGTTATTAAGTTTTTTTAGTGTTGTTATATATAATATAAAGGAGTGTGTTATGAGCGAGAACATTACCGAATACAGAAATGAGAATACAAAAAACATTGATCTTCTTTCTACAATTGATATTGTCAGAAAAATTAATGAAGAAGATAAGCTTGTAGCACTGGCGATAGAAGACGAGCTGCCCAATATAGCAAAGGCCGTTGACATAATTGCAAAACAATTTCTTGTTGACGGTAAATTATACTATTTCGGTGCCGGTACTTCTGGCAGAATCGGTATCCTTGATGCTTCTGAATGTCCTCCGACATTTGGGGTTCCGATTGATATGGTAACGGGGATTATTGCAGGCGGTGATGGTGCAATACGACACGCAACCGAAGGTGCCGAAGATAATTTTGATGCAGGAGTCAAGGATGCGCAATGTCTTACTGATAAAGACGTATGCGTTGTAATCTCTGCAAGCGGTAATCCCAAATATTTATTGGGAGTACTCAATCAGGCAGATAAAGCTAATTGCAAAACTATTGCATTAACATGTAACCACAATGCACTAATATTAGAAGAAGCAGGGCTTGGAATCTGTGTTGAAGTCGGTCCTGAGGTCATTGCCGGTTCAAGCAGAATGAAAGCCGGCACGGTACAAAAAATGGTTCTTAACATGCTCTCAACCGGTGCTATGATTAAAATCGGCAAAACATACGAAAACTTTATGATAGATTTGATGCCGACAAATGAAAAGCTCAAAGACAGAGCCATAAGAATAGTTGCTGAAATCGCGGAAGTAAATAACTCAAAAGCTCTTCAAACACTTCTGGAATGTAACTGGAGCGTTAAAACCGCAATTATAATGCTAAAATGCAAACTTGATAAAAACAGCGCAGAAGAACTTCTTCGCAAAAACTGCGGAGTCCTCAGACGAGCTCTGGTGAGCTTTTCTCAGGTGTAAACCCTCGTCATTTCCATATATCATCAAGTGCAGCCAGCTCTAAACCTTTATATTGCTTGTAAACACTGTCAAAATAATCCTGACAGAGTTCTCGCACTTTTGACTGCTCTGCAGGCTTTAAATCTTTCCACGCATGAACAACTCTGTATATGTTCCGCTTTTTTAAGCCTTTTACGGAAGTTTTGTATATCATATGCGCCGCTGCTGATTCATAATCTCTATTTCTTAAATCTTCTTTTAATTTGTTAGTTAAAGAACCCTTTTTCTCTACTCCCATAATTCCTTTATTAAAGAATATATCAACTATAGCATCCTGAATAGATTGCGGTGCTTTATGGAAATCTTCGCCAAAATATTCTATCGCGTCCAGCTTCGCATTTAAAATATCCTGAGCCAGAATTTCATAGGCCTCATTCACTGTTATTTTAATTTTATCCATATTCTTAGAATTCATTTCTATACCGTGAACTCGCCCCGTGTGTCCAAAACCTATTGTTAAATACCCTTCAGGATGAGTCTCATCCGGCACTCCGTCATAATAAGGAGTTAAGTCGGGTTTTGAATGTCTACCCTCTATATCAAATAAAATATCTTTGACATATTCTTCAGATACACATATATTATCAGCAATATCTCCTATATTTTTTATCGTCCCTTTTTTTACTGTGTATGTTTCCGGTACAACTATAGTTTGTCCTTTTTCCATTACCCAGTCAAGATTATGTTCCGGATTTGCCTGTTTTAGTCTGTACATGGATATGCCAACATCATTTGCAAGAACATAAGGTTTTTCCCCGCCCTTTGCAACATACTTATATTCCGGCTTTATATCAACATTCATATTATATTTTTCTGTTTTATCGTCTTTACCGCTTAAAAGATTAGAAAAAAATCTGCCAATACCTTTAAAGAAGTTACAAATACCGTTCCATACTCTTTTGAAAAATCCTTTTTTTTCAAATTTTACACCAATTCTCTTATCACTATCAGAACCGTTACTTCTTATTGTCAGTTCTGCATTATATTTTCCGGTATCAGCTGCCACAGCCTTATAAAAAGCTTTTTGCTTATAAATTGAATTAATCTCGTTCTGCAAAGCTTCGGGAGTTATATTCTTTAAATCCCTATCATCCAATCTGTCAGAATTTCCATCTCTTCCTTTTAATAAATCCAAGAATGTTATCTGATAATTTGTTAGTTCTATACGAGAAACTTCTTTTCCGCAGCTCTTGTCAACTTTTCCGTCTTTTATATCATATTTTGTAATCACGCCGTCTTTTACTTCATAAGCAGCACTGTTACCGGTTATTATACAATTCTTTAAATCTAATGCAGATTCTTTTTTTAAAGTAATATCATATAAAGTATATGTCATTTTAAAATCCCCTTACTATATATAAAGTAATAATCTTGTTTACAATTGCTTTTGTTAATAAAAATTTACAAACGAAAGTTCCCGAAACAATTTTATAGTATAATGTCTCTTATGATAGAGGGGAAAATTTATGAAATTAACTGTACTTGGTCCGGGATGCTGGGGATTAACACTTGCCTGGCTTTTAAATGATAATTTTGAAGATATTGTTATCTGGGGACGTGAATGCGATTTGAATGAAGATTTGATTATTAACAAACATTGTTCAAAGCCGCTTGAAGTACAGTTGGATAAAAAAGTTTTATTTACCTCAAATCTTAAAGAAGCTATTAAGGATGCAGACATAATCCTTTCGGTTGTTGCAACCTCTGGTGTCAGAAGCGTATGCGAACAACTAAAAACTTCCGGCATAAAACCCGAACAACCGCTCGTTAATGCGTCTAAAGGGTTGGAACTGAATACTCTTATGAGAATGTCACAGGTAATAAAGGATGTTCTTCCGGAGCAAAAAGTCGTAATCCTTTCCGGCCCCACACTCGCAAAAGAAGTCCTTATGGGCAAACCGACCGCTGCCTGCGTTGCTTGTGAAGATATTGAAACCGCAGAATTTGTACAAAAAGCCTGCAATGTTCCCAACCGTTTCAGGCTGTATACAAATACGGATGTTATAGGAGTTGAGCTGGGCGGAAGCTTGAAAAACGTAATTGCAATCGCTTCCGGTTTTGCTCACACAATGGATTTAGGTGATAACTGTATGGGGACACTGCTTACACGCGGAATGGCTGAAATTGTGAGACTTTCCGTAAAATTAGGTGCGAATCCTTCCACACTTTACGGACTTTCCGGCATGGGAGACCTGATTGCTACCTGCTCAAGCCCTATGTCAAGAAATTATACAGTCGGCGCAATGCTTGGCAAAGGCAAAAAAATTAATGATATACTGAACGAACTCGGCTCGGTAGCAGAAGGAGTTAAAACCTCCAAGGCCGTATGTGACTTAGCCGAAAAATTGGGTATTGAAGTTCCTGTTTCCGGCGCTATTCATGAAGCCGTATACACAGATATTACACCACAGGAAGTTCTGTCAAAATTGATGAACAGAAAGCTTAAGAAAGAAGAAACTTATGATTAAATATGCGGTAAAATACCTAAAAAACTGTTTTGTACCGATTAAATGCCCTGATGATGTTAATCTTGATGAAGGACAGCTTATTCTTGTCAGAACCGAGAAGGGCGAGGAAGCTCTGAAGGCATTCCTTGTGAACAGTGAAATCGCAAAATGTTTTGAAAAATGCGAAAAAACTCCTGCCCCGTTTGAATTTATAAGAATTATGACACAAGAAGATATGATGATTCTTGACGAACTGCAAAAAGAAGAAGTTACTTCTTTCTTTAAGTGCAAAGAACTGGTAAAGAAACATAATCTCAATATGAATCTGGTACAATGCCGTATAACTTTTGACAGAAGGAAAATTTCTTTTTACTATACCGCACCTGAAAGGGTTGATTTTAGGGAACTTCTTAAAGATTTAACACAGGTTTTCAAAAGAATGAGAATAGATTTGCGTCACATCGGTGTACGTGATGAATCCTCTATAATGGACGGCTGCGGAATGTGCGGAAAGCCTTTTTGCTGCTCATCATACTTAAGAAAATTTGAATCAATAAACGTAAAACTGGCAAAAGATCAGGGGATGCCGATTGCTCCTTCCAAAATATCGGGAACATGCGGAAGGCTTCTATGCTGTCTTACATACGAATACTCCAATTATATAGAAGCCGCGAAGGGCATGCCGCCGGTAGGTTCTACAGTAATGACACCGACAGGGCTGGGAAAAGTCTGCTTCATACAGTTCCTGAATAATTCGGTAGCCGTAAAATTTGAGGACGGAAAAATAAAAGAATTTGATAAATCGGAAATAGAAATGGTTGATGCAGATGTTAACGTTGATATTGAAATATCAAGAATAAATAACTACTCAATTGATGAAAAAGTTGACGCAAAACAGCTAAAACAGCTTGAAGACGACAGAAACAGCTCAACGGGTAATGTATAAAATATAAAGGAGTCAGTATGTTAGAACGCATTGAAAAATTACAAATCATCTCTCTGGGACTGCTTATCGCATTAGGTCTTGTAATCTCAACCAAAATGGCATCTTCTGCCGTATCAAAAAATGTTATTTCCGTAACGGGTTCAGCCTACGAAATAGTTAAATCCGATTCGGGAACTCTTAATTTTGATATTGTAATTAAACGCCCCACAAAACAGGCATCATATTCAGCTTTGCAGGAACAGCTTAAAATTGTAAACGAATATCTGGTTTCTAAACAGATTAAAACTATAGAGAGAAAAACAATAAACGGCTATTATTCTTATAAAAGAGACTTAAAAACAGGGGCTTATACTGATATTCAGGACTCTTACAACCTCTATCAGCCTATGCAAATCAGTTCTGATAATGTAGAGCTTATCAAAGAAATTTCAAATGATATAACAAGTCTTATCAATAAAGGTGTTGATATTAACGTAAGCCCGGCTTCTTATGATTATTCAAAATTACCGGAACTCAAAGTTACATTATTGGAAAAAGCTTCACAGGACGCAAGAAACAGAGCATCTTCAATGCTAAAACCAACCGGAAATTCTGTCGGCAAAGTTCAGTCAGTAAGAATGGGCGTATATCAAATTACTCCGGTTGATTCCACAAATGTTTCCGATATGGGCATAAATGATACAACAACCATTGATAAAAAGGTTACGGCTGTAGCAAATGTATCTTTCAAAATAAAATGATATATCCCGTATTGAACTCTTCTATAAAATATGTTATTATATGATTATCACAAATTAAGAAGAGGACAGTTTTATGGATGTTAGTTCGGTAGGATACGGCAGTGCCTTAACCCCGGAAGTTCAAGCGCAGTATATTGCAAAATGTATGAGTATGTCACAACAGACAAGCTATATTGCAGGCTCTTTAATACAAGATACCGTTGAAATTTCGGCCGAGGCTCTTGCGAAGTATACAGAAGAAATGAATGCAAGTATAGAAAATATGTTTTAGTGTTTAGATTTTTGGCAATTAGACGGACGCTCTTCAAGCGTCCGTCTTTTTTTGCCTGGCTGCATGGCTATATTACAAATTAGCCTGTAAGGTAATGGATTTAATATAATAATTTTTGTTAAATATAAGTATATTAAATCTTTTTCATACTTCCAGCTATTCTTAATTCCAAGAGCCGATCAGGCTCTTTTTTTTGTGCATTTTCGAGGGAGTGGGAAATAGGAAGCCCGTGTAAATTTTAGAAGCTGTGAACTTACCGATTAAGATACAGCGAAAATGCTTTTTAAGGCATTTTCGCCGTATTTGTAAACATGCAATCAAAAAACTTAAAATTTGCAATTACCATATTCGCAACTGTCAGTTTGTTCAATAGGTTCACAGTGATGTACCATCAATGCGGTTACAATTGCACTAATACCTACAAGCGAATAAATAAATCGAGTGACTAATGTCATATCACCAAATATTGCCGCTACAAGATCAAACCCGAATAATCCGACAAGTCCCCAGTTTAATGCACCAATCAAAACAAGTGCGTATGCTGCGTATCTTAGATATTTCATTAAAAATCTCCTTTCTTTTTCCTTTTTTATTATTACCTAACTTTCTTTTAATAAATTATACAGTCGGGCTAATGCTTTTTAGTAATTTAATACAATCAGGGAGTAAATATAAACAACCTATTTGTAGACTCACATTTGAGAAACGCCTGACGTAGTTTATTCTATATTGGCTTTAGACCTGTGTGTATTCCGACCGAAAAGCTATGTGCGGGGGTAAATGCAACCAAAATATTTGTTGCCCCAGTTTGAGGAACACCTGGCATTTTTTTCAATATT
>CALUPJ010000003.1 GCA_944322555.1 Candidatus Gastranaerophilales bacterium
TTCCCGTTCCTGCGGAGACAAATTTTATAAAATAGTCGGAATCCTTTCTTTCGACCTTAGTCGTCCAAGTATCTTCCACAAGTTTGAGTTTACCTTCTTCTTTTATGTTTTTATAAGGCACATTCAAAAAGTCCGATGCATATGCTGATAAAAACAGAGTGCTAAAAATAATTAAACTGAAAAGTATCTTCTTCATATAAAATCTCCTGTCCTGCATTATATACGAAAAACAAAGAGTTTTCAATAAACCACCTTCTTTTAGGAATAAATAATAAAGCGAAAAAACAGGAGTGCAAGGAATAATGTATTATCATATTTTTGATGGATAAAAAAGAGCCCGAATAAATATATAATACAAATATGAGTTTAGTATCAAATTTTGTAGGCGGAATCGGAATAAATCCAAACGGAGGTGTAAGCGGTATCACTCCGCAGTTTGATTTGGATGATACAACATTCTCCGATTTACTGGAAAAGCAACTGAATGTAAAACCCGGAGAAGAATCCGCAAATCTCTTCGGCTCCCTCGGAATGCCTGCGGGTATGCAAATAGACGGAATTGATTTTGCAGAAAAAGCCCAAGACCAATTGGAAGCTCTCGGAGACGAAATTAAAACCGAAAATACAAACATGTTTGATTTAAACAAAGACGGGGATGTTACAACCTCGGAAGCCGTAACGTTTTTTACTTCATTACTTGACAATAATGCACAAGGACAGAATGCACGCTCCGAATTATTTGATTTTGCCAGAAAACAGGCTTCAAATTTTTATAACAAATACTCAAGAGACGTAATAACAAGCGTCAATGAATTTGTAGACGATATAAAAGATAAAATCAGTTAAAATTATTATTCTTCTTCTAAAAGTCTGTTTAAGGGTACTTTTAAAGCTTCACAGATATGTGCTGCAACAACAATGGTGGGACAAGATTTTTGATTTTCCAGCATATTTACATACTTTGTTGAAATTCCCGCCAGTTCAGCCAATTCCTGCTGGCTGAGTTTTCTTTTTAATCTCTCTATTCTTATTGCTTCCGCAACTCGCTTAATAATTTCTTTATCCTGCATATGATGATAATAAATTAATATTAAAAACAAGCGTATCCATGATAGTATAATAAATAAGAACTATAATTCTTATTTATAGATTTTTATTTCACTTTTTAAGAGGTATACAAGCATGGAAAACAAAATTGCAGATTTTTACTTACAACTTAAAGAACTTAAAAGCGGTATTATCATTTTACAAAAAGCAGTCGAGAATGAAAGCGAAGAAATCGAAACTACAGATATAAGGAACTGTCTTGAAATTATTAAGGATAAAATCAACAATTCTATAAATGCTTTCGATGAATTTGTTGATGATATAAAAGATAAAACCAGTTAGACTAAATTTTAGATAAAAATTACGGACAATTTACCCGAAAACTTTAATTTTTATGAATAATAGAAATTTTTAATTTTTTTTTGTTATATAATAAAGCTATTGGAATTTAAATAGCTTTATTTTTGATTAATAAGGAGGTCAAATGGGCAAAATCGAAATTACACACGAAATTGAAGAAAAATGTTGTGTACACCGCGGGGTAAAAGGTGTTCCCGCTCCAATCCCGCAAGAGGGTGAATGGACAAAATGTAAAGAAATCAAAGATATTTCAGGTTTAACACACGGCTGCGGCTGCTGTGCACCTCAACAAGGAACCTGCAAACTGACTCTGAATGTTAAAGATGGTGTTATTCAAGAAGCATTGGTCGAAACATTAGGTTGCTCGGGCATGACTCACTCTGCTGCTATGGCAGGCGAAATTCTTCCTGGGAAGACAATTCTTGAAGCTTTAAATACAGACCTTGTTTGTGAGTCAATCAACGTTGCTATGAGAGAATTATTCTTACAAATCGTTTACGGAAGAACTCAAACCGCATTTTCTGAAAACGGACTTCCTGTAGGAGCAGGTTTGGAAGATTTAGGAAAAGGTCTGCGTTCACAAGTTGGTACAATTCACTCTACAAAACAAAAGGGTGTAAGATATCTTGAACTTGCTGAAGGTTATATTTTAGAACTCGGGCTTGACAAGAATGATGAAGTTATCGGATATAAATTCGTAAACTTAGGTAAAGTAATGGACGCCATTAAAGCAGGTGTTGATCCG
Organism: Candidatus Gastranaerophilales bacterium; assembly: GCA_944322555.1. Taxonomy (GTDB): domain Bacteria; phylum Cyanobacteriota; class Vampirovibrionia; order Gastranaerophilales; family Gastranaerophilaceae; genus CAG-196. The sequence goes on from CALUPJ010000003.1 coordinate 2,153, forward strand.
AAAGAAGCTTACGAAAAGAATATCGGTACTTACGGAAGATTTGCCGATGCGGTTAAAACAATTGATCCTCGTAAGGAATAAGAATGGTATACAAAACCGTTAAACTTCCAAATAAAATATTTTTTATAATTTAGTAATAAAACATAAAATAAGGGAAAATAATTATGACAGTAAAATTTGAAGGACAAGACAGACGCGAAGCGACTCTTAAAAAAGTTTTACCCGAATATGGTTTTAAATCTTTGGAAGACGCTCGCGAATTATGCTTATCAAAAGGCATTGATGTTGATGCTATTGTTAAGGGTATTCAGCCTATCGCATTCGATAACGCTTCCTGGGCTTACACTTTAGGCTGTGCAATCGCAATTAAAAAAGGAATTAAAACCGCTGCTGAAGCTGCTGAAGCTATCGGTATCGGTTTACAGGCATTTGCAGTACCCGGCTCTGTTGGTGATACAAGAAAAGTAGGTTTGGGACACGGTAATCTGGCTGCTATGCTTCTCAGAGAAGAAACCGACTGCTTCTGCTTCTTAGCAGGTCACGAATCTTTTGCAGCTGCGGAAGGTGCAATCGGTATAGCAAGAAATGCTAATAAAGTAAGAAAATCACCTTTAAGAGTTATATTAAACGGACTCGGCAAAGATGCCGCTTATCTTATTGCCAGAATTAACGGCTTTACTCATGTTGAAACGGAATACGATTACAAAACAGGTGAATTAAAAGTTGTTAAAGAAACTCCGTTCTCCGAAGGCGAAAGAGCGAAAGTAAAATGCTACGGTGCCGATGATGTAAACGAAGGCGTTGCAATTATGATTAAAGAAGGCGTTGATGTTTCTATCACGGGTAATTCAACTAACCCGACAAGATTCCAACACCCGGTTGCAGGTACTTACAAAAAATGGTGCTGGGAAAACGGAAGAAAATACTTCTCAGTAGCGTCAGGCGGAGGTACAGGCCGTACACTTCACCCTGATAACGTAGCTGCCGGTCCCGCTTCTTACGGTATGACTGACACTATGGGCAGAATGCACGGTGATGCTCAATTTGCAGGTTCATCTTCAGTTCCTGCTCACGTAGAAATGATGGGCGTTATCGGTATGGGCAACAACCCGATGGTAGGTGCTACAGTTGCAGTGGCTGTTGCTGTTGAAAATGCTATGAAGTAATAAATAATTAATTCATAAATAAAAAAGCCCCGGACAATCCGGAGCTTTTTTATTTTAAAAATTCATACTAAAATAAAAAATTTTATTTAAACTATATTCTTCCGCTTTTTGTTTTGCAACAAGATTCTTCTAAATATTATTCTTAAATTCGTTTGTTATTAACAAATACTCAATCTTCTTTTTAACAGCATTAAAAGTTGTAAAAAATATTTGCGACCGGCAAAATATTTTTTTACAAGCTTTAATAATTATGGAGGTTTTATGCTGAATAAAGTTAGGAATTTTACAAATCTTAATTCAACTTTGCAGAAGAATTTTTCTGCGAAAAAAGTAATATTAGGTTCTATGCTTGCAGGAAGTTTGCTTGCAGGCGGTTTAAGCTCTTGTACCGAGCATTCTGACAGATTTGAGAAAGAAAAAATTGAAAATATACAAATTGGAAATGAAAAATTTTTGATAATAAAATCAAATCAAAATAAAGAAAAGAATACTGCTTCATCAGGCGGAGCAATTTCAGGATTAAAATATATTTCGGAAAAAGATTCTCCCGCAAAAAATCTTGGCAAAAGAATAAGTGTCGGACTGATTGGCGGATTGTTAGGCGGACTTGCCGGAGTTTTCAGAAAAAATAAATCAGTTATGAATAAAGTTTCGCAATGTGCTGCAGCCGGAACTACTGCAGGGATTTTATTTCCCGGAGTAACGTTGACTGCGGTTGTAACACTTCTTTCAGTAATAGCAGGGCGGGCTGCAGGAACATTTTTAAGCGGCGGAAATGATAAAATCGGTAAAATAAGCGCTGCTGTTTTTGGAATCTTGACTGCAGCAGCGTGTATATTCTAAATATGTATTTAACTATTTAATTAATTATTATTAAACTCTCCAAAAGTATTTTTAATAACTTCGTATCCTTTGATAATTGTTCTGTAATCAACTTTTTCAGCAGCAGAGTGCATATTGTACACATCAGCCAAACCTAACAAAACCGGCATAAATGTTTCACCGTTTGCATTTTTGTTATGGCAGTATATATGAGTTTCTGCACCTGCATGGAATGATGAAATATCATTTTTTATACCTGCCATCTCACAAGCTTTTGTATGAACTTTTTCAATCCTGTCATCTTTTGCTCTTTCAAACGGAAGAAGATGAACTTCAAATTCTATTTCCGCTTCAGCAAGACCTTTATATTTCTCGTTAAATTTATCAACAATAGACTGCATCAAAGCTTTTAATTCATTTTCCTTTTCTACACTTGCACTTCTTATTGAATAAGAAGCCATACCAAGAGTATTAATAATATTTGTTGAAGTCTTTTTCATAATCTCTGTAATATAATCATTTGTTTTAATCCCTTTTTCAACAATTGAAGCTACGGAATTTTGTACACCGCCGGCTACAATTGCCCCAATGTTGCAAGAAGTAATAACACCTGTTTCATCCGTATAATAAGCCCCCTGCGGGAACTCTGCAATAAGCTCGGCAATAAGTTTAGCGGCATTTAATCTGGTTTCATCACCGATATCAATACCCGAATGGCCACCCTTCAATGCTCTCACGGTAATTTTTGCATTTGTATAGCTTGCCCCTGAAATCTGTAATTGTCCGAGTTTATCCGCATCACATACAAGAATATGTTTTGACATAATTTTACCAAACTCGACATGCTCAACTCCACTCATGCCGGATTCTTCATCACGTGTAAACGTAATCTCAAGTCCGCCGTGCGAAATTTCCGAAGATGAAACAAGTTCTTTAGCCAGCATTAATGCACAGGCAACCCCAACCTTGTCATCAGCTCCGAGAGTTCTCCCTTCCGCTTTTATAAACTCCCCGTCTAAATAAACATTAACCGGACTGTCATCTCCCACTACATCCATATGAGAAGAAAGCATTAAAGGTTCTTTTGATGCATCAGTGGCAGGGACTTTTATATAAACATTTCCATATGCATCTTTTCTGCCATCAATTCGGTTATCTTTACAAAAATTAAGTATCCATTCAATAACTTTGTCTTCTTTTAATGACGGTGAAGGAATTGAAGCAAGGGTGCAAAAGATATCCAATACTTCATTTTCTCTTCTCAATTCATCTAAGCTCATATTTCCCCCTTTTAAAATTACAAACTACTCTCCGCGAAAAAATCTCCGGCTTGTACCTTCACCACCGATTCTTACATTTATCGGTCTCAGACATTTAGGACACCTGCCTACATAAGCCGTTCCTTCTCTGTTTTTATAAAGCCTTCCGTATACATGACAGCAGTCAAACCAAATGCCCAGAAAACTTCTTTTCGGTTTATTTTCTTCTTCCACCGCTTTTCACCTTTACCTGCTGTTTGGGCACGGAAGATTCCGTTATAACAACTTCTTTCCGCACAGGCTTAAACACACTTTCAGTAAGCGTATCCAAATATGATTCACCTAAATGCGCATAATCAAATATAATAATCCCGTTCAAACTGTATTTTCTGACAGCATGAATTTGTTTCATCAAATCCGAATTTGAACCGTTCATAAAAGTTACAAACAAGCCGGCATAGAGTTTTGTAGCAGCAGATTTATTTCTGAGCACTTCTTCCATTAAATTCATTGCGGTTCTGTCATCACAGGTCAAAAACAGAGAAGTAAATCCGTCGACGAAATTATTCATTGACCAATTTCGCCAATCCTGCATTTTTGTATTCAAAGCCAAAGCTCTGTTAGGGAATATTACCGTTGTAAGCATAACATTATGGTATCTGCAAATAACACTAGCTTTTCTTACAAAACTCGTAATTTTATTACATCTGTAAAATTTCCACTGATACCAGAGCGGATCGGAAGTTTTCAAAATTACCGGATCAACCCCGTACATACTCTGAAACTCATTTCTTGCGTATTTTGTATACCCCCAGTTAGAAGCTTCATAGCCAAGAAATCCTATATCCATTGACTGCGGATATCTTATATAGTCAAGGTTAATGCCGTCAGGTTTGTAACTTGTTATTATTTCGCATAAAAGCTCATATAAAAAGTTTTGGACTTCGGGGTTTGCCGGATCTATAAAATATCCGTTATGTTCCGATACGGAATAGGGAATATCTTTGGTATCAGCATTCTTTCTCTGCCTGTTTGTCCAGCCGGGTTTCTTAGCCAGAATATACTCAGGATTAGTCTCCGGCGGTTTGTTTCCTGCATAAAAAGTCTCAAACCAGATATGAACCTTAATATTTCTCTTATGAGCTTCTCTAATCCATATTTTCAAAGGATCAAATCCGACAAAATCTTCATTTTGTTTTATAAAACCATATTTAGCCATTGTTTTGGAAGGAAATATGGTCTTTCCGTGATAATAAGTTTCCAAAAACAGATTATTTATTCCTGAATCAGCAAGTGTATCAAGAACTTTCGTTATATCTTTTTCATTAAAATATGCCGGGCGCAGCCAAACACCTTTTAATTCGTTTGAATCATACGGTATTACTGTTGACATCGCCAAATCAGCATATTCTATCGCTCTTGATGCATATTTCTGGGAATCCTCGCTGTTCTTTGCGGCTTTTTCTATAAAATCATTTGCTTTTGCCAGATTTTGCGTTGTTCGTTTACAATTATACCCTGCCGTATTCTGAGTATAATAAAGAAGCATGTTTTGAACCTCTTTTATTCTTTCTCTGGCAGTATATAGAAATGTCTCTGAGGTAATATAAGAAGTTATAATCTTATTTTCCGTATCTATAGAAATTTTGGCTCCAACCATAATATTTTCATTAATCCATTTCTTGGCCTGACCGTGACCGCTTATTACGAGCCCGTTGGCCGGAATTAATGAATCAGCACCGCTTAAAGAAGAAACCGTATCTCCCGTCACAACAGCTTCCGTTCCATACTCGTTAGTATTGGTACGATAACCGAACGCAGGAGTATAAATTACCAATTGATTGGTTCCTCTGAGTCCGGGATAATTTATCCCTTTCCAGTTAGTGCTCGCTTTCGGATCAACTATGTCAATTTTAAACATTGATTGGTTAAAAATAACTTCATTGTTCTTGGGGACGTACTCTGAATATACATTTTGCGCAAAAACAACACTGCATAAACAGAAAAAGATTGATATTACAATTAACCAAACCTTGCTCTTCATCCCCTCGTCCTTTATAAACTATTATAAAACCAGAAAAGGATAATTACAAGAATTTTTCCGTGATATAATCCTAATGTTATTAAAAATCCGGTTTAAAAATATTCAACATTTGATAAATTTTAGATGCTTCAATCGAACTAAAAATAAAAGGAGCATCACCAGTAATCAAGACCGGCTGCCCCTTAACTCTATTATAGCATTCGATTCGATCGATTTCAAGACCAGACGGATAAAATTCAGCAGGATTCGGTAAATCTATTTTATTTTTAAAATAATTCTACCAATGAATTTTTTATTAAATTTTTAAATTTTTCATCAATTGCATTCAAATCAATAACATCTACTTCATAAGGTAAAGTAGAATCATTGAATTCCAGCAAAATTTTACCTAATATATCTGCAGAGAGTTTTTTATCAGGTAATTTTACCGCAATATCAACATCAGAATATTCTTTGTAATTTTCTTTTGCACGTGAGCCAAAGATATAAAACTTTGCGTCTTTTTGAGGAATATTATCTTTCAAAACCTGTAGAATAAAATCTAAATACCGCTTATCAAGTCCGAATTTCATCCGAGTTTCTCTTTTAATTTTTCCAATATGTATTTTGCTTCAAGAGCAAAATCTTCAATTATTGATGCAACATCTTGGACTATTTTTCATCATAAGTATGTGAAGTTAAATTTCTTTTTTGTCTGTAAATATCCCATCTCTCGAGGTTTGAACGCAAAATACCCATTTTATTTGCCAATCTTATCATTTCTTTAAACGTCATTCCGTCAATGTTTTCAAATACAAATGCACCGCTTGCTAAATAACGTTTAATCATTTACAGCGATATTGAATAAGTGTATTCAAATCTTTGAATCATAGAATCACGGGTAATTAAATTTGTTTTATCACTATTATAAATTTTAATAACCTCAAACAAGCTTGCAAGTGTTTTTTCAAATGATGTTAAATCAATAATTTTCATAGATTAATACTAGCACATATTCTTTAGTTTCTCTACTTGTTAGTTTTCTTTTTGCTTGTTAAGTTATCCGCCCAAGAAACTCAAGCCATTTTTTGTGTATATTAAAGGATGCTGTAAATTTATAATTTACAGCATCCTGCAGTTTTACTATTTACCCTTACCCCTCGGCTTGATAAGCCCAGGCAGAGTGGTTATGAATACTCTCTAATGATTCACATTCCACTTCAAAAGAGTCTATAATGTCATTTTTTCTTAACATTAAAACGACATCCCTTAAAACATCCTCAACAAACTTAGGGTTTTCATAAGCTTTTTCCGTGACAAACTTTTCGTCCTCACGCTTAAGAAGTGGATACAATTCGGAAGAAGCACATCTTTCAATATCTCTGACCAAATCCTCCAGCCAGATATGCTCGTCCTCGGGATACGTAATTTTAACGGAAACAATCGCTCTTTGATTATGCGCGCCGTAATTTGAAATTTCTTTTGAACACGGACAAAGAGTTGTTACCGGAACTTTTACTCCGAGATAAAACTTGTATTCCTCATCTTCTTCCCCATAGTTTTCAAGAATTCCCTCAAAAGAACAGTCATAACACATTGGGGCAGAAATGCCTGTTACGGGAGCTTTTTTATTAATAAAATACTTAAAATCAAATTTCAAATACCCGCTTTTTGCCTCAAGCTTATTAATAATAGCCTCTACACACCCTTTTATATCAACCCCGAGACGCTTATTAGAGCGCCATTCGTTCAATACCTCAACAAATCTGGACATATGAGTACCTTTATAATGCGCAGGAAGCGAAACCCCGGCCGTTGCAGCTGAGTATATAACAATATCTTCCTTGTCTTTTCGCTGAATAACAAGAGGTAGCTCAATCCCTTTTATTCCAACCTTTTGAATATCAATCCCTCTTGAATCAATCTGGCTTTGGACATCTTTCATTTCTAGATTTCGACCCCTTCAAAACTTTTTTGTTCAAGTGCTATCAAAAGTTTTAATGCCGCAACCCTCTGAACCTTCGGAGGAGCATTTCTCAATAATTCAACAGCCTTAAGCATCATCGGGTCATTATCATACCAGCGATTACCTTTACCCTGATATGTATTAATTATCTCGTATACATGCTCTATAACTTCCCCGGCAACCTGTTCCTGAAGCTGCAGCATAAATTCCGCCGCCTCATTTTTGGTTTCATCGGGCGATAATCTTAAAAGCTCCAAAGCTTCTTTCAAAATCGGATCCTTATCATACCAGCGTTTATTAATCATTTTTTCCTCGCATTCTTGTAGTATTATATTATAAATGGTATAAGATTAAAAGGGTATTAAACTATGAAAATTTTATTGATTAACGGCGCAAATCTCAATATGTTAGGACAAAGAGAGCCTGAAAAATACGGAAAAATCACTTTGCAAGATATTGAAAACGCACTTACATTAAAAAGCAAAGAGCTTGGCGTGCAGATTGATTTTTGGCAAAGCAACCATGAGGGCGAAATTGTAGATAAAATTCAACAGATGAAAAATGAAAGCTACGACGGTTTGTTAATAAACGCCGGTGGATATACCCACACCAGCGTTGTTATCCGCGATGCTATTTCCGCCGTCCAAATTCCTGCGGTAGAAATTCACATGACCAATATCCACGCCCGCGAAGAATTTAGGCACACCTCACTGATTTCCGGAGTATGCATTGCACAGGTTGCAGGTTTCAAGGAACTGAGCTATATTTTTGCACTTGAAGGACTTGTTAGTTACTTGAATCGGAAATAAAAAAGCTCCCGGAAAAGGAAGCTTCCGAATTTCTCTTCTCTCTTCTATTCTAACATTTAACTTTTTGCCTTGCTGTATATATAAAGAATATTAAAAATCCCTGATTTCATATCAGAGATTTTTTGTTACAAAATTTAACCATTTTTTACACTGTATTTATCTATTATATCCTGAACCTTTATATCAGCCTGCTTCACATCGCCGCCAATAAGCCTTCTGAATTTTCTGCCGAGTTTCCCCAGTTCTATAATTCCTAAAAAAGAAGCTTTTTCAGGAGTTTCCGCTCCCAAATTCTGAACGGCACGTTTATTCATATAAAAGTTTGAATATACACCTTCCGGAGTTTTACCGTGAATTAATAAAATATCACCTTGATTTGCATTATTAATTCTGTTTAATGCAGAATCCAATTCCAAAAGTTGTTTTGTATCATCGGCATACTTAACAACCTCTCTAAAAGCCTTATTATCAAGAAATTTTGCAGAAAAAGATAATTGATTTTGATTAACTAAAATATCCATATCCGACTCCTTTCATTTTTCTTAAAACGCAAAAATAATTTTTTTGCTAAAAGCTTTTGTTAATTTATTATAAAACAAAAAACGGGCCGCAACCCGTTTTTCGTGATTCAATTATATTATCATCACATTACTCTTTGAGAAAGGATTCATAATTCCTTGCAAGCAGGTGGGTTTTAACCTGATTAATCAAATCAAGCGCAACTCCGACCATGATTATCAGTGATGTTGCACCAATACCCTGAAGCGTTGTAATTCTCGTAATATAACTTGCAAAAGCCGGGACAAGAGCTATTATACCAAGCCCCAAAGCTCCTATAAAAGTCGTTTTTGTAAGAATTTTATCCAATGCTTCAGCAGTGGGTCTGCCCGGTTTTACACCCGGAATAGATGAACCGTATTTTTTCAGATTATCCGCAATTTCCTTGGGCTGCATATTCGGCATAATTGAAGCATAGAAGAATGTTAGTGCAACAATCATTAAGAAATAAATTGCGTAATAAGTAATGCCGCTCGGATTAAAAATCTTATTGAGCACAAGCACAAAGTCCTGAACCCAGCCGGCAGGCAGGTTTGCCTGACCGACAAGACTTAAAACCGTAGAGGGAAATAAAAGTATTGCAACCGCAAAGATAATAGGCATTACGCCGCCGGGATTAAGTTTAAACGGAATAAAAGTATTAACTCCGCCATAGACTTTATTTCCGACCTGTCTTTTAGGATTAACAATAATAACTTTTCTAATTGCTTCCTGCATAATTACAATGAAAACCATTGTAACAAAGAATATTGCAAGCAAAAGAATAAGTCCCCACATTAATGCGGAATCATTAGCCACCATTTGTGCGGTTCTTGATGAATAAAGCGGAATACCCGATAAAATACCGACAAAAATTATCAAGGACCCGCCGTTGCCGATTCCTTTTTCGGTAATCAATTCAGACATCCACATTACAAGAACAGAACCTGCCGTAAGTGTAATTACGGAGGAAATGTAAAACATTACATGATTTACACCTGCGGTAATTGCACCGGGAAGGTGCGCCATATAACCCATAAAGATTATACCTTGAAAAGCCGCCAATACGACCGTAAATATACGTGTATATTGCGAAAGTTTCCTTCTGCCGGCTTCACCATCCTCTTTTTGTAGTTTTTCAAGGGCCGGAATAATTACTGCCATCAATTGCATTATAATTGATGAAGTAATGTACGGTCCGATACCCAATGCAAATATTGAAACTTTGCCTAAAGCTCCGCCCGAAAATAAATCCAAAAATCCCAAAATATTATTCCCGGAAGCTATTCTGGCAAAAATCTCATTATTTATGCCGAATATCGGCAGATGTATACCAAAGCGGAAAAGCACAAGCATTAAAAAAGTAAAAATAAGCTTTTCTTTCAGGCCTGATGCGTTCCACATTGATAACAAATCTGCCGTTGTAGGAATTCTCATTCCTCCGTTTATTCCTGCCATTATACTAATTCAACCTTTCCGCCTGCGGCTTCAATTTTTTCTTTTGCTGACGGTGTCACATAGTCAGCTTTAACGGTAACAGCTTTTTTAATTTCTCCCCCGCCCAAAACTCTTAAACCGTCACAGGAAGGATGAGCTTTTCTGATTTCTTTTAAAGAAGCCAGAGAAATTTCCGTAATATTCAATTCTTCTAATCTGCCGACATTAATCTGAGCATAATTACGCTGATTAATAACCTTGAATCCTTTTAATTTCGGTAATCTTCTGTAAGAAGGCATTTGACCGCCTTCAAAACCTCTTTTGGAACTTCTGCCGGAACGTTGTCCTTCACCGTTATGACCGCGGCAGGAAGTTTTGCCGTGTCCTGACGAACGGCCTCTGCCGACTCTTTTTGATTTACCGGTTGCACCTTCAGCCGGTCTTAAATCTTCTAATGCTATATTTGTCATTTTTATTTCCTTTCTTTGATGAAGCGGCTAAGACATTCAGCGATTAAACCGTAACACTTATCTCAGCCGCACGGTCACTGTTATTCAACCACTTCAACAAGATGTGAAATCTTGTTAACCATACCCATAATTGTTGCACTGTTATAGTGTTCCACAACCTGGTTAGTCTTTCTCAACCCTAATGCTTGAGCAACTTTACGTTGAGCTTCGGAGCATCCGATTAAACTTCTTACAAGTTTAATTTTTATTTGTTTTGTTTTTTCTGCCATTTTATTCTTTTCCTTATTATTTCATCTAAAACTTAAACTGAAAATAGCCCGCTAGTTTAATAATTCTGCCATTGTCAAACCGCGTTTTTTAGCAACTTCATTAAAAGGTCTCAACGCTTTAAGAGCTTCCAATGTAGCATTGGCAGCATTAAGCGGAGATTTTGAACCCAGAGATTTTGAAAGAATATTTTCAATACCTGCAAGTTCAAGCACTGAACGAACTGCACCTCCGGCAATAATACCTGTACCTTGGCTTGCCGGTCTTAACATTACCGCACCGGCACCGGAACGTCCGGTAATCGGGTGAGGAATTGTCGTTTTAAATATAGGAACGGTAATAAGGTTCTTTCTGCCATCTGCAATTGCTTTTTGAATAGCAATAATAACTTCTGCAGCCTTTGCACATCCTACACCTACCTGACCTTTTTTGTTACCCACAATAACAATTGCTCTGAAGCTTAATTTTTTACCGCCTTTAACAACTTTTGTTACACGACGGATTTGAACAACCTGCTCTTTCCATTCAGATTCAGGCTTAACTTCTTGAGTTTCAACTTTTTTCTTTCTGCTGCGCTGTTTTTTTGCAGGAAGTTCAGTAACAACTTCTTCAACTTCCGCTAAAACTTCTTCCTCTGCGGAAGTTTCTTCTGCTACAGCTTCTTCACTTACTGTTTCTTCTACAGTTTCATTTAATTCAGGATTCACACCTTCCATTTTTTCTTCTGTCATGCTATACCTTTCTATTTTTTGCATTTACACTTATACTTTTTATATTTACACCCGAAAGCCAAACTGCAAAAACACCCCTTAAGGGCATTTACGGCCTATTCGAATGTGGGTTACTTTCTGACAAAATAAATTTTAAAACAAAAAAGTTTGAAAAGCAAGTCATATGTTACGAAACTTAACCTAAAAGGATATGAATATAATATGCATACAAAATGCCAAAAATCGCACCCGCAAAAACCTGAAGCGGTGTATGCCCCAGCAGTTCTTTCAACCTTCCGCCCGCTTCCTGTAAATCCTGCTTATATAAATCCATTATAATCTTATTAAGACAGGCCGCCTGTTTCCCCGCAGCACGTCTCACACCTGCCGCATCATACATTACAATAAATGCATAACCGAGGGCTATCGCAAATTCTATAGAATCAAAGCCCCTTATTAAACCCACCGCAGTTGAAAGCCCCATAACACCTGCGGAGTGGGAACTTGGCATTCCGCCTGTTGTTATTAAATGCCTTAAATCCAAGCTCCGTTTTACAATGATATGTAATATAAATTTTATCGCCTGAGCCAGTATAATCCCTGAAAAAGCAACAAATATCACTTCATATCCGGTGTTATACATTTGAGAAAAATCCATTAAAAACTCCCGATTCTGTCTTTCAATTTACCTAATATCTCTTCAAAAATTTCTGATTTGTACCTGCCTATTATATCATAACAATCTTTTATTAAGCAATTGAATTCCTTTTTAGCTTCATCAAGACCGTATAGAGAAGTATAAGTGAGTTTCCCGGCCTCTTTATCCTTGCCTGCGGTCTTACCAAGCTCTTCAAAAGAAGATATCTCATCCATAATATCATCATATATTTGAAAAGCCAGCCCGAATTTTTGTGCAAAATTATCAAATATTTCAATCTCTTCCTCACCCGCACCGGCAATTATAGCACCGGTACGCACAGCAAGCCTGAAAAGTACAGCCGTTTTATTCAAGTGTATAAAATTGAGAGTTTCCGGCTCAGATCTTACGAATTTTCCGCCTTCCGATTCTATATCAACAACCTGACCGGCTATTAACCCGTAAGCACCCGCAAAATTTGTATATTCATGCAAAATCCTGACAATTTGTTCCGAAGAAAGTTCTGTTGATTTTTCTATTATCAACTGCGGAGCATAAGTCAGCAAAGCGTCACCTGCAAGCACAGCCACAGCCTCACCGAATACTTTGTGGTTGGAAGGCTTGCCCCGCCTGAAATCATCATTATCCATACATGGCAAA
>CALUPJ010000004.1 GCA_944322555.1 Candidatus Gastranaerophilales bacterium
AAGTATGAAGCTCTTGATGTATTAAAATTCAGAGACGTATACAAAGAAGTTGAGGCAACGCTGGATATGTGTTACCTCGTAACTGATACGATTTTAAACGTTGTATTAAAAAAATCATAAGGACTATATGACAATAACAATTTTACTTTTAATAGCCGTAATTATTATAGCTCTAATATTTGAGTTTATAAATGGTTTTCATGACTGTGCAAATGCCATTGCAACAGTTGTATCCACAAAAGTTCTTTCTCCCAAACAAGCTGTGCTTTTTGGCGCAACTTTTGAATTTTTGGGAGCTTTAACAGGAACACACGTTGCAAAAACAATCGGAGCCGGCATAGTTAATTCTGAAATGATAACTTTAACGGTTATATTTTGTGCTCTGCTTGCAGCAGTTTTATGGAATCTTCTGACCTGGTGGCTTGGACTTCCGTCAAGTTCATCACATGCGCTTATCGGAGGACTCTTGGGAGCTACAATTGTTAAAGCAGGTGTAAGTGCGGTGCATGTTCATACTTTCATTGATAAAGTTTTAATCCCGATGTTTACTTCTCCGATTTTGGGTTTTATAGCAGGATTTACTCTGACGCTTATTCTTTTCTGGACTATTTTGCTATTAAAAGCTCATCCTTATACGGTTAACAAACGATTCAGAAAATTCCAGCTTTTATCATCAGGGCTTATGGCATTGAGCCATGGCTCAAATGATGCACAGAAAACTATGGGGGTCATTACTCTTGCTTTGTTAGCTTGCGGAGTTTTACAAAAAGGGCCTGCCGGAGAATTTGAAATTCCTATATATGTAATTATTGTTTGTGCATTTATGATGGCGGCAGGAACTATGAACGGCGGATGGAAGATTATCAAAACAATGGGGCACAAGATTATTAAACTGAAACCTATTCACGGATTCGCCGCAGAAACATCTTCCGCTGTTTTAATCTTTACAGCTTCGCATTTTGGAATCCCCTTAAGTACAACTCACGTTATTTCTACAGCTATTATGGGCGTAGGTTCAACTATGCATGCCCATGCCGTCAAATGGAAAATCGTGGGAAATATCGTTACGGCCTGGGTTTTAACAATTCCGGCTTGCATGCTATTGTCATCAGCTATTTATTATCTGATTTATAAAATTGTCGGATAAAAATTATAACCCCATTTTCTAAATTATATCCGCCATTGTAAAAAGATAACTCTTTCAGGTAATGTAATATATATATGATTTTCTTATATTTTTTATATGACAACTCCGGTAAATGAACTCTTAATTGCAGATTGCGGTTCAAGTATACTTCATTATGATAGATGGGCAGAAAATCATGCATACAAAGGAATAGGCAATGCTCAAAATAAAAAATGGTTATCCAATATTCTGCCTGTTGAACTTTTAACAAGAAGTCTTAAAAAAACCGTTGACTCAATTTCAACCCTCAGTGAAAGCGGCGAATTTTTCAGGGAATTTCCGGATAATATAAAAACACCTGAATATGGTGATAATTGGGGAAGATTTGCTAATTATATTGAAATTAATAACAGAGCAATATCAAGGATGCAAGGGAACAAATGTTCAGACGGTATTATAAGTTCAATAAAACTTCTGCCTGCAATTCCGCCTTCGTCCAAAAGCTGGGCAAACTGTATTATTCTGTCACAAATCTTTCCCAATATTTATGGTGACGGCTATAATAAGGCTCCCTGGGAAGAAAACTCTGTTTACGGAATAAAATTAAATTCAGGCTATAGTGAAAATATTATTTCAAATAAGCTTAAAATATCTCCGGAAATTCAACTCAAAGCATTTAATGATTTAGCCCATTTCAGAGGAATAAAAACAGGATTCAGAATTGTTATATCTGAAGATCAGCTCAAAATTACTCGTCCTGACAAGGGAGATGAAAACTTTAGATGGCATAACAAAGAGCATGAAGAAATATTTATAACAGAATGTGCAAAACTTATTAACCTTGGATTCGAATCAATATTTTTCGATTCTGCAAAACACATAGGCGGTTATGATTGTGCAAACTATACAGGAGTAGGAGCACTTCCTGAATATCCGCAGATGCAATATCTTCTAAATGAAATACGCTCCCGCACAGGAAAAACTACACTCAGTTTTGTAGGTGAAAAGAGTTCTGAAGAGTTTGAACGCTATCGCAAAATGGGGCTGACAGCAGGTACAGCATTTGTTCCGGTCGATGACTTTAATACGGTTAAAGAATGGTCAGACAGACTTAAATATTCAAGAGACTATGCGCCGGGAATAGAAGTTTCCAATGACAATGACACCGGAGGCAGAAGTTATGAAGAACGATTAGCAAGACTGCGCTCTTGTTTTTTTGCTTTCACTTATCCGTCCGATAAACTCCCCAGTTTTATGCAAATGGAAGATTTATTCCCGCTGCGGTATGATACAAATACCCATCATTTAATGATGTACAACCCATCTTACTCAATTGATGGTTCACCTGAAAGTCACTGGGAAAATCTGTTTACAAAAGAAGACGGCAGGCATTACAACAGTCAAGCGGGTGAAATATTTGCCTATGCTCTGAATTTTTAAATAAAAGAATTCTTGTTCCTTTGTCGTATAATCCTTATATATTGTCTTATTGTCTATTGATTTATGATTTACAATAAGGTTAAATATTTTAAAAAGAAAGGAGTTTAAATATGTCAAATGAAGAAAAAAAGGGGGGCTGGCTTAGAGTTCTGGGTATTATTACCCTTACTTTTTTGATTGCATTCCTTGCATTTTTTGCAGCACTGGAATTTTCACTTCACAGAATGATGGATCCGGTATATCAATCCAAAAGGATTGAAAGAATTATGAGAAATGAACAGAAAAAATTTGAACGGTTTGAAAAAAATATGATGGAAAATCCGTTTGAACCGCAAAAAACTGCTCCGATGCTCGTCAGCCTTGTTAAAGAAAATAATCAATATAAAATTATTGTTAATCTAAAACCACTCGGCGGAGATGATAAAAACATAAAAGTTAATCTTGAAAATCAGGTTATATCTGTTTATGGCGATATTGAAAAAAAAGAACACAAAAGCGAAGAAATTATGAGCTTCGCGCAATCTTATTATCTGGATGAAAAACTTATTTCGGATAAAATAACAAAAGAAAAAATCGGAGATAAATATATTATAACTATTCCGTTTGAAGAATAACAAATTTGTACGAACTAAAAGTAAACTATGGCGGCGGGCTAAAGCCCGCCGCCATAGTTATAAAGAATTTATGATTTTCTCAATTATTCTTTTGTATATTCCGCATCAATTACATCATCATCTTTCTTATCTGATGATTCGTTGCTGCTGCTTCCCTGGCTGTTAGCGTCTCCGCCTTCTTTTTGCACAGCTTCGTAAGCTTTTTGTGAAATAGCAAACATTGTTTGCTGTAATTCTTCTGATAATTTTTTCAAATCATCTACAGATTTATTTTCATCCAAAGCTTTTTGAAGAGCTTCTCTGTGTTCTGTTAATTTTTTAACATCATCTTCAGATATCTTGCCTTCAAAGTCTTTTACTATTCTTTCAGAAGATGCGATTAAAGAGTTGGCATTGTTTTTAACTTCTGCTTCTTCTTTTTTCTTCTTATCTTCTGCAGCGTTAGCTTCTGCTTCTTTAACCATCTTATCTATATCTTGTTCAGAAAGGTTAGAAGAGTTTGTAATAGTAATTTTTTGTTCTTTATTT
>CALUPJ010000005.1 GCA_944322555.1 Candidatus Gastranaerophilales bacterium
TTTTAACATCTTTCTTACAATATCACTTTGCGTATCCAGCATTTTACATACGGTTTCGATATTTGCAACTTTCTGCGACAAAATTGTATCTGCATTTGCGACTACATTACTTGAAACAGTTTGATAAGCTGATAATGCAGCTGAAGATGTACCCTGCATTAAGTTGCCCATAACGACGGCAGGAAGTCCGAACTCTCCCAGATAAGGTGCAGCAGCCGTCATAATACCGCCCCAGCCGGACACTAATCCTGCAAGAGGCATAAGTATGTTTGCAGCACCTACGCCATAACCGTTTGCAGTACCAATTCCATATGCAGCCGTGCTTGCAATATCAGCAATACTGCCTATTCCCGATGCAAATCCGGTTGTAGCGCCGTCAGAAGAACCAAACCCGGACAGCAAGTCACCAATTCCGGAAGCACCTCCTGTTGTATATCCGTTAGAACTTCTGTAACCGAAATTGGCGGCATAACCGCTCGGAAATCCCGAATAGTTACCCAATGTATTCACTCCAAATGAAGAATATGTTCCGGTAGTTCCGCCTGTTCCGCCTGAATATTGAGTCCAATATGATGTTCCGGGGATATTCATTGCCTGAGTACCGCCGAGAGTTGTCATAAAAGCAGACGGTGCAAATAGACTTGCAAGTTGATATAAAAATCCGCCTGCGGCTTCAAATCCCGTACCTGTACCGACTGAACCCGCAACGGTCAAATCTCTTAGTCTGTCATATGTTTCGTACAGCATAACTTTTGCATCGGAAGATGCTGCGCCAAATCTGTTTGCTATTACTAAATAACCGTCGTTTTTGTATGACATAGTTGTATCCTTTTGGGTTTGATGTTAAAAAACCTTTTAGTTTATTTACGAAAGTTCAGTTTATGCTGCTATCTTATTAACCGCCGAATGTCTTAAAGGAGTCTTCAACATTATCTTTGACAACTTTAGATACTGCATCTATTTCCGTTGAAAGTGCATTTTGCTCGGTATCAAGCTGTTTCAGTCTCAATTCAAGCTGCTGGTCTTCCTGCTGTATCAGAGAGGTTTTAGCATTGATATCCTGAATCATTTTATCGTATTGTGCACTCTCATAATAATATTGATTCATTGCATCCTGATAAGCATTATCATCAGTTACGGTTTCCATATTCAGTGTATATGTAATCGTATCATCGCCGAATCTGATAGATGTAAATCTGCCGCTGCCGTCAGTCTCCAATAAAGCTTTTTCGGTTTCTTCAATTTTTGTTCTGACATAAGTAGCATTATAATATGCCATTTTAGGCTGTCCATCAATATGGTTTATACCGGTGCCGCCGGCTGCGGAATCTGCTAAATCTTTATATGTTGTGAAATAAGTAATACCGTTTAATTTGAATGTATAGATACCGCCTTTGTATTCGCCTGTATTCACATCAAAGCAATTTGCAATACTTGAATCAATACCCTGCGCTTCCATATCTTTTATAATTTGATTAATTTCAGCCATTTGATCCTCTGTAGGTTCGCTAATCGGTGTAAGCTCACAGTTACCGATATAGCTTGGTACACTAAGTGCATCATATGCAGCTTCTGCCAAATCCAGCAATGCCTTATTACTGTCCAGCTTTGCTTTTGCCTGCGCAAGTTCACCGTTATCACCCAAGACCTCATTAATATATTTCCAGGTAGCGCCTTCAGGTTTTTCGGTTCCTCCGATATGATATACCGGAAGAATTGTTTGTGTTCCCGTTATACTACCCGTAAGATTTGCTAAATCAGAAGCAAAGGCTATTGTACCGTCTTGCGCATTATAATAAACATCCGTCATATCAGGATTTACGGCATCTTTTTTCAAAGCTCCCGCCTGCACAAGTTTTTGAACCGCACTCAATACATTCGGATCCGGATTATCAGTATAACTTACATAAGTCGTATTTTGCTCATTTCCTTCCGCATCTTTATACGTAACTGTATAGCTGTTATCATCAGGATTGTATGTACTGTTTGTAACATTTGTACGGCTGCTGTTATCTGCGTAATATGTAAGACTTGAAATCTTTTGCTGTAAAGTCTGATATTCCGCTTCAGCTTCATCATATGCAGCCTGAGCATTTTGTACATTTTCTAAAGCGGCCTGGATAGCTGCAATTTGTGTACTGTAATCTCCGGTCGGAATCTCTCCCGTAAATTGTACCTGCGGATCATTCATCTGTTTTTGCGAACCCGTATAAACATCAGCATAATAGTGGTGCGTAACAATATAGTTATAATCGGATTCAGGACTTGCTAATTGTTCCCAGCTGTCTATAGTGGATTCGTTGACACCATCTGTATAAGAATATTGCTGTTTTGTATAGTCTTGAGTACTTGGAGGTATGGGGACACTCAAACCTAACATTTGATTAAATAAATTAGCCGTTTGATTGGATAAAACGGTTCTTGCCTGATTTATTTGTTGTCCTTCATATTCACAGTTTGATTTTCGAGCAACCAGAGCTAAATATCTGGCTTGTGATGCTGCCATACCCATAACGGTATCTCCTATAATTATATGTACTTCTATGATTGTTTTAATGGGATACTACTAAAAGTCAATCATTATACTAATATTATATAGGATTTTTACATTTTTTAACAAAATTAAAATTTAAAAATCATACTTTTAAACTATGCTCAGCTTGAAATATCATATATTTAATGTAGTTGTATAAATTAGCTTATTAAAGTTATACAGCATATTTTTCTAAAGAAACAAACCCGCTTAATGTATTACTGTCAGCAGTATAACTTCTTGTTTGAACTTTATCATCGCAATTACCTTCAACGGTTTCAAACGAACCGTCTTTATTAACTTTTGTTACAATTCCGGTATGAGATTTACCGCCCTCTTTTTCTATCATAATGTCTCCTACTTTGACATTATCTGCGATAAACTTCGCTTTTTCGGATGCCGGCATTTCTGTATAACAATTATTCCGAATGCCCCAGTTTCTCAATTCGCTTACAGCAGAAGAGCCAAAAGAAGAAGGCAATTTGCTGCCGAATGTGTCTTTAGTAACTTTTGTTACAAAATCTGCACACCAGGCTTGTTTCTGACCATTTGAGAACAGGCGGTTGCCCTCTTTATCGGAGTTAACCTTGCCAACATAACTTTTTGCTTTTACTGCCAAATCTGATAATAATGAAAGATTGCCTGTTTCAGGAGTATTAGAAATTTTTGCGGATGAATCCGGCCAGAGGCTTGAAACAGTAAATTTTGTATTGCTTTGGAAATTATCCCAATTATAATCTTGTTTTAAAGACGAAAAATCCGTTAATGAAAAATCAAATATGGAACTTGAAGCTACTGATTTTTGCCAGCTGTTTACGGAAGGAGAAGTAAAATTCCAATTAAAAGAAGAAGGCATAAATGAGTCAAACATTGCAGGAAAATTCCAATTGCCAAAAAGTGAGGAATTAAAAAATGACGGCATATTCCAACACGAAAACATCGGGGTAAAGTTAAGATTTATCCCGCTCGTAAAATTCAGCATATTTAGATTTGTAAAGGGGTTGTAAAATGTCATGACTTATATCCTTAAATATATAAAGTATATACTTAAAGAATAATTGCCTTTTTGTTACAAATATTTACACTAATAACAAAAGAGCCCGGATAAAATAACCGGACTCTTTTAAATTCCACATATTCTATAATTATAAGATTTCCATTACAGGATCCGAATGTTTGACTTCGGGTATTTCTCTTAAATTTGGCAACTCAAGCTGTTTCGGAGCATTTTTAGCCTCGGATTCCTGCTCAGGCATTTGAGCTTTTGCTTGTTTTACCTTGACTATAACCGGGTCGGGATTAACTTTCTGACGATTATATTCTAGCATAATCTGGTTTACAAACCTCTTTGTTTCGCTGTAAGGAGGTATTGTACCGCCGAATTTCTTTACATTTCCCGGACCTGCATTATATGCTGCCAGAGCAAGTTCTGTTGAGCCGAACATTTTATACATCATTTTGTAATATGTAAGACCCGCTTTTATGTTTTCACTCAAATAATACGGATTAAACCCCATTCTCTTGGCGGTGGAAGGAAGTAATTGAAACACCCCGACCGCACCATACGGGCTCTTTAATTCATGTTTAAAACCTGATTCTTTTTTTGCTATACTAAGTGCCAGTGCAGGATCAACATTCATCTCCAGTGAATGCTTTACAATGGTTTCTTTAATTACGCTTTCCGGCGTGGGAGCAGCTTGAACCCTAACGCACAGCAAAGTTAGCAATGCAATAGTTGTTAAGACTGTTTTTCTAATCATTGAAATCCTCTTATTATTGTAAATTGGATTCTGTATACTATTCTAAAAATCCTCCCTACGGTTTCGCTTTGTTCTCGTTTGGCTCCTATCAAAGCGTCTTTCCTAAATTTTTTGTACCTAATCCTCGCATCCTGCCTGTTTTAGAAACACATGCTCAAAAAACTTGTTAGGCGACTATCTCTGTTATTCCCCGCACTCCGGCTTGGATAAATAATTATACAGAATTTATGTCATGCATATTCTAATACAAAAAAAATAAAATTTCAACCCTAATCTTGGATTTCGTACGCTTAATAGCCCAACAGATGAAGTCTATACTACACTGAAATGTCTGTTTAAAATTCTGCGTTTATTAGCTCTAAAATCCATTTCACTAACAAACAAATTCAAAGTTTTGTCCATTTCCATAAAGTTGAGAAGTGTAAATATATTTGTCGGGATGTTAAAAAGTGATATCGATTTAAGATTTTTGAGCATTTCTATAAAATCTATTGTACAATTATCAACATATGCTAAATCTATTCCGATATTTAAATGAGAATATTCCCTTATTTCATCATAAATACGCAAAGAATTATAACCATCCAAACTGGGGCTGAGCGGGGTTAATATACAAAAATTTTCGGATGTTCTAATCTCCATATAAATATTCTAGATTTTTATTCATAAAATATGAATTACCATAATTTATGAAAAATCTATAACTTTATGGTGATTTCAGATGAATATAGTTTGTTCCCTGTCAGGGCCTACACTTACAATGCCTATCGGCGCCCCTATCAAATCTTCAACCTTTGCAATATACTTTTTGGCATTTTCAGGCATATCTTCATAATTTCTGATGTCAGCCAGAGACGTCTTCCAACCAGGCATTGTTTCATATATAGGTTCCAAATACTTGTGTATAAAAACATCGGTTGGATATGATGTATAAACTTTATCATTTCTGCAATCTTTATAAGCAGTGCATATTTTTATTTCATCAAAATCATCAAAAACATCTATTTTGGTCAATGCAACTTTTGTAATTCCGCCTACAAGCACCGCATATTTCATAATAACGGCATCAAACCAGCCGCACCTTCTTGGACGTCCTGTAGTAACACCGAATTCATGCCCTACCTGACGGATTTGTTCCCCGACTTCATCCGTTAATTCAGTTACAAAAGGCCCTTCACCGACTCTTGTAACATAAGCTTTTGAAACTCCGACAATCTCATTTATCATAGAGGGGCCGTAACCGCTTCCTACAGCAGCCCCGCCGCCAATCGGATTTGAGCTTGTTACAAACGGATATGTACCGTAGTCAACATCAAGCATAACACCCTGCGCACCTTCAAACAGTATGGTTCTGTCTTTGTAGCGGTTTAACAAATCCTGCCAGTCAAAACATACATATGGCTTAAATAGTTCAGCATATTTCTCACAAAGAGAAATGATACATTCTTTTGTATATTCTTCAAGACCGTACACATGTTTCAATGTCTTATTTTTTACCGGTAATATAATATCCAGTTTTTCACTCAAGGCTTCGTAAGAGTATAAATCCTGAATTTTTAACCCCATTCTTGCTATCTTGTCCGCATAAGTTGGACCTATACCTTTTCGGGTTGTGCCAATTTTCCCTTTACCCGCATGAGACTCGCTGTACCCGTCCGCTTCTATGTGATACGGCATTGTAATAGAAGCTAGAGGGGAAATTTTTAAATTCTTAAAACTTACTCCTTCCGCTCTAAGTTCATTTAATTCCCTCTCAAAAGATTCCGGATGAATAACTGTTCCGGCTCCTATAAAACATATTGTATCGTCATTAAGTATGCCGGAAGGTATTATATGAAATTTGTAAGTTTTACCTTCTGTTACAACCGTATGACCGGCATTGCATCCTCCCTGATATCTTATTATCATATCAGCATTTTCAGCCAGTAAGTCCGTTATCTTCGCTTTGCCCTCATCTCCCCATTGGGCGCCTATAACAACCGTATTTTTCAAAATATTTCCTTTTTAAGTCCCTGTATTAAAATTACCCTTGATTTTGTTGTGCCTGGCGAGCCTTAGCCTGTTTTGCCTGGACATCCAGCATAGAATTATGCGCCATCATATAAACGGAGCATATTTTATAATTCTTCAAATACCAGGCGCAGTTTTCCTGCATACATACAATCTCAACCTGCGAACCTACACTCATAAGTGGACATAACGGTATTGCTTTCTCTTGTTCTCTGGGTCCCATTTATTATCTCCTATTTATTCATTTTCAACAAATTGCAATTTTCATCACGTTTGCGTTCTATATCTTTATAAATCTTCGTTCTGTTAATAACTTCATCAAAATCGATTTCATGAGCATTAAAATCCGGTCCGTCCACGCAGGCAAACTTGGTTTCTCCGCCTACTGTCAGTCTGCATGCACCGCACATGCCGGTACCATCTACCATAATAGGATTCATGCTTGCTTCGGTGTATATTCCTTTGCCTCTTGTCATGTCCGCAACAGCACGCATCATAGGCATCGGCCCTACTGCTATTGCGTAATCAACTTTTTCTGAATTTATAATTCTTTCCAAAACTTGTGTTACAAACCCTTTTTCACCTAACGAACCGTCATCCGTTGTTATAAAGAGCTCGTCACAGGCATTCTTCATCTTATCCTGCCAAAAAATTAAATCCTTTGTTCTGGCTCCCATAACCATGTAAACTTTATTTCCGGCTTCTTTGAAAGCCTTTGCAATCAGGTAACACGGAGCAGCACCGTAACCGCCGGCTAAACAGACAACAGTCCCATATTTTTTTATATGTGTCGGCTGCCCGAGAGGCCCGACAAGGTCAACAAGCTCGTCACCCTCATTAAGCTGCGCAAGTTTCTTTGTAGAATAACCTACCGCCATAAATACCAGCGTCAAAGAGCCTTTTTCTTTATCAACATCAGCTATTGTCAAAGGAACTCTTTCGCCGTCCTTTTCGGCTCTGAATATAATGAACTGCCCGGCTCTGGCATTTCTCACAACATAAGGAGCTTCAACCGTAATCTCGTATTGATTTGTACAAAGCTCTTTTTTTGATAATATTTTATAGCTCATAAAAAAGCTCCTCTTTCATAATGAATATAATATCACAAATATAATATACACTCAATAGAAAAGTTTATTTCCGTAACAAATATCTTAAAATTAATTATTCTCTATTTTTTATTTGATATAATATTAGTAATAAATCAGGGAAGGCAATATGATAATAAAATTGACACAAGCACATATAATAGGAGCTTTTATCTCATATCTTATCGGTGTATTTATCGTTCCTTTTGTAATTGAATTTTCACAAAAAGAAGGTCTGGTAGATTTGCCAAATGCAAGAAAAATTCATAAAGTTCCGATTTCAAGACTGGGAGGAATTGCAATCTGGTCGAGCGCAATGCTCACTTTCCTTTTTTTAGTATTATTAAGCTACTATCCATACGGCAGTTTACTTTCAGGTATACTGCTCGGCGGTTCATTAATGTTTTTGCTGGGACTTGTGGATGATGTTTATAATCTTGACGCTAAATTTAAACTTATTATTCAATTATCAATCGCTACGATAGTATATCTGCTGGGTGTACAAATAGATACTATATTTAATCCGTTCGGAGGCGTTATTCACCTCGGCATATTTTCTTATCCCATAACTTTATTGTGGATTGTCGGAATTTCAAATGCGGTAAACTTTATAGACGGTGTCGACGGACTTGCGGGTTCGGTTATTACGGTGAGTTCCATTACGCTTGCTCTTATTGCCGTTGCAATAACTCCGGCACAGCCTATTACTGCATTAATTGCATTTATTCTGGCAGGCTCAATGCTTGCATTTTTAACTTTTAATTTTAATCCTGCCAAAATTTTTATGGGAGACTCGGGAGCACTGTTCTCCGGTTTTTTGCTTGCAACACTCTCTGTAGCCGGAGTTATGAAAGGAGCCGCGCTGGCGGTCTTACTACCGTTTTTGGTTCTTGCCGTTCCTATCATGGACATAACTTATTCCAGCTTAAGAAGAATTATGAAAGGCAAATCTCCTTTTGTTGCCGATGCGGAACATATACACCACAAACTTCTAAAAGCCGGATTTTCACAGAAAAAAACTGTTGCTATTCTCACACTGATTGCAATAGTTGGCGGAGCTGTCGCAACATATTTTACGGGAACATTAAAAAATTATTTTATATATATTGCTGTTCTAATTTTAATTATGATAGTTTTAAGTATCATAAGCGTTATGACAAAACCGCAGCCTATAGAGCCGCATGAAAAAGAAGATTAAAGTCCGCCCTGAAGTCTCGATAAAGGTTCTTTATTTTCCGGAGGAAGATATAGAGCATTCGGATTATGAAAATATCTTATTCCTGGACGGGGCGGATACTCCTGCCGCATTCCTATTACATTTCTATACCAGTCCATAGATTCATTTTTAGATATAAGTTTAATTTCTCCGTTACATAAACATTCGTCACTCCGCCTCTGAGCTATTTGCAATAATCTTGTGCCAATATCTTTATAATATTCCAACCCCTTAGTATAATAGGGTGTATTGGGATTTGAAAAATTCTTCAACTCATCCACAAATACATGGCTCATGTCTTTATCATCCCAGGGAGACATTTGCAGCTTTCGAATAACTATATCTATGGTACCGATTATGCGTCCCATATCATCTTGAATGGTATAGTTTTCTACATTGCTGAGTTTATATTTCTTAAAAACATTCAAGAAAGCATTATTATTTCCATGCCGCACACGGACTTTACCTATATAACCTTCAAGACAGCTTCCTATATTTGTATGTGTTAATGTTTGAGGAATATTTTGCCGGAAAGAAAGCCTAATCTGAGGTTTCAAATTAACATTAGGATATGCAGAATATGTTATGCTATGAATCATACTATTGTAAAAACCAAACAAAAAGATTTTTGCTAGTTAAGCAAAAATCTTTTTCTCAAAATAAAATTCAATAAAAAACTATGAATTTTCGTCATCCAAATACCTGTAATCCAGCATACTTCCTTCATATTCACTAATATCATCACCATAATAAAGCGACATATTATTTACAATACGATTTCTGTCCTCAATTTTCTGTTTCTCTATTTCCGAGTTTACCCCGTAAGCATTTATTTCCTGATTAGTAACTTTACCATCTTTGTTCGTATCAATATCATCAAAATGAGAAAGAACGGTTTCCTGTAAAGATGTACTCATACCGTAAGATGCTCCCAGTGACATAATTTGCTCTCTTGTAAGCCCTTGTGTTGCCATATTATTCATTAATTGTTGAATTTCGTCCGCTGAAATCGTACCATCTGCATTCTTATCAACACTGTTAAAATTATTTGTTAAGTAAGATGCAAAAGTTGCTCCGTATACAGTATTTGTTATGTTGGTATTTGTTAATGCATTATTTAAATTTTCTAAAGTCAAACCATCACTATATTGACCGGACAGTAATGCAAAAGAATTCGTTAATCCTGCATTAATCCCTGAAAATAGGGAGGAGCCGTCTAATCGTTTACCCATAATATATCTCCTTGTGTTATAGTTTACATACTTAGTTTAATGTTTTTTTCCAAGAAGTCAATCATTCATAGATATGAAAAACAGCTAATTCTATTAAGAAATGTAAAAAACAAATTTCAATATTAGCAATTTCTTATATTATAGATACTTTATATATAATATATAGAGGTATTATATGAGTGAAGATAATAAGGAAAAAAAAGAGCAAAATACAGATATCAATTTTAATTTGACATTTATTAATGAACACCTGCCTAAATTTGGCAAAACATACAATATAGTAGACTATCGCCCGGATTTTCAATACACGGTTTATAAATCTGTAACCGTACCGGATATCAATTTTTCGTTGGAAGATTTCGGAATTGATACGGATTACAAAGAAATTGTAGTGCCTTATACCTTTAATTTAAGTGATTATTACGAAGATACTAACGGTTTTGACTTTACCGATTTCAAAGACAAATATGAAAAAGGAAATTATTCCAGCCCGTACCAATGTCTTACCTCTTTTATTAACGAAAACAAAAGTAAGCCGGAATATCTTACAAAGAGTATTTCTAACTTTTTGAGTTATTTTAGTAATTTGTACGACAGTGATAAAAATTACACAGAGATTGGCAATTCTCAACAAGAAATTATGGACAAAATCATGCAAGTACAGGAAGGCGGGAAGTTAAAAGGTTTTATATGCATGACAATACATGAATTCATGATGAAAACTCTAAATGATTGCGGAATAGATGCTGTTACACTTTGCGGCGGAACTGACAGCTCAAATCATGCTACTCTTTTGTATCAGCTTGAAAAAGGCAAATATATTTGGAACAATTACGACACAAATATTGTTGTAGAAGCCTCTAATATAAAAGAGGCAATGGGAGAAATTTATAAAAAATCCGGCTCGTTATACGCCACCGGCTATTATGACATTATCGACGGAAAAACTTCATACCAGGAGTTTGCACTGGAACGGGAAGCTGCTTTCGGTGACAAAATGGATAAAAGAGATTATCAGAATTTAACACCGTTTGATAACAAACCTGAAAATAACTGTTTAAGAGGAAATGCAGAAATTTCTACGCTTGGTAATATCAGAGCTGCCGTAAGTTCTTCTCTGAATATAAGTAAACCTGATAAAAACTCTTGGATGAATTTGGGAATTGAATATAAAAAAAATAACACTGAAACAGATATAATGTTAAATTCTCAAAGCACCGGACTTGATATCGGATATCATGCAATTAAAAATAAAAATATTAAAAATACATTTTTTAATATAAATCTTACCACTGCATATACACAAGGACTGACAGGTAATACAACAACATATAATACATCTGAAACTTCCCAAAAATTATTTAATGCAATACAAGCAATGAAAACAGATATATTTAATCAAACAGGAGAAACTATCGACCTTAGCCTGTTTGAGATAACTCCGAATTTTTCTTTTTCAAATAAAGAAGTCAAGCAGCAACTGCTATCCCATTTTATAAATATAAACGGTGGAGTTTCCTCCGAATTATATTCAACAAAAGATATTTCTGTCGAACATGCATTCCAAACATCCTTACTGGGAGGGATGACTTTTAATTTAAACAGTTCTGCTTTCACCGGCGACTATCGTATACTTAGCGAAGAAGCATTAAAACTTCAGGCAAAAAAAGAAAACATGAAATTTGAAAATGTACTGAGCACCGGAATTGGTTTGGACTTAAAAAAAACCGGCGGTGCGCAAAAAAGCGGTATTTCCCCTGTTCTAAAATTCAATGCCGGCTCCGGTTTAGAATTCAACAATAATAAAACATCTGCAGGTGCAAATGTACGTGCTTACAGTACTATTACTAAGCCTTCTAAAGACATGGGAATAGAAGGAAATATCTCTGTACAGGTCAAACCAGATAACTCAAACATATCATTCTTCGGCAATGCAAAAGCAGTCGTTGAACGACAGAAGCTCACTATCGGCGGATTTAATGAAAGAACCGAAAATAATGTACAACTTGGTACAACTATAGGTGCAACATTTAAAAATAAATCAACAGTCTATTTTAATACAACAATCAATCGTGATAAACTTAATCCGACAAAGAATTATTCCACATTTTCAGCAGGATGCAAAATTCTGTTTTAGGAAAATGTCGAACTTAATAACCTTTGTGCTATAATATTATCAAAGGAATTTTTAAATGTTCAAACGTAAATGTAAGATAACTTTCATAACACACGGAGCTACTGTTCATTCAATGGACGGAATTATTTGTGATACCGAAAAATACCCGAAATTAAACGAATTTGGAGAAGAAGAAATTGAAAAAGTCTGCGGTTATCTGGAAAACAGAGCCGTAGCGTATGATAAGATTTATACAAGTGCTTCCGCAAGATGTACACAGTCAGCCGAGATTATTGCAAAATTGTTTAAGAAAAAAATTACAATAATTGATTTGCCCGGCAGAAATCACGGGGAATGGAGCGGCAGAGCTTTTGAAGAAATTTTTGACCTGTACGGGCCGGAAGCCATCTGCCAAAAGCCCAAAGGCGGCGAGGCTCTTGAAGTTTTCAACAAACGGGTTTCCAAGACAATTGATAAATTGGTAGAAGAAAATCAGGGAAACAGAATAATTGTTGTTACAACTCCTGATGTCGTGCAATCTGCAATTGCAAAAACTCTTGAATTAACACCTGTTAATCAGTTTAAAAACCTTATTAAAACAGGAACTCTGACACAAATAAGTTACTTTGAAGGGGACTGGTCCAGTATAATTTATTCGGACCATATGCCTGCATAAAAATTAAATAAAGCGGTATCGTCTAGTGGTTAGGACGGGAGATTCTCATTCTCCAAACAGGGGTTCAATTCCCCTTACCGCCGTTAATTTTTCTTTAATCTACTATTTTGTAATAGGGAATTGAACCCAATTTGACTCTCGTCAAATGGGGTTCTGCCCCTCTCGAAAAACGTGACATTTAGTCACCTTTTTCTCGGCACAGTCCTTACCGCCGTTAATTTTTCTTTAATCTACTATTTTGTAATAGATTGTAAGTTGGGGTTTCTACCCCAACAAAAATATTTGTTATAAAATATGTAAATGAATTACAGACGTGCTTTTATTCAAAACTGTTATCTGCATTTAATTATTGTTTCATATAAAAGAAAAAATATATTTATTGATAACATTAAACTATTAAGACACGCATTTAAAAATGCAAAACAATACTTTAGTTTTGAAATTATTGCAATTTGTGTTTTACCCGACCATATACATGTAATACTAAACCCTAAAAATATTGAAGAATATCCCAAAATTATTACATCAATAAAATATTATTTTTCTAAAAATTATAATGTTGGGGTAGAAACCCCAACCTACGGTTATGTTAATAAAGGTGAAAAAGGCATATTTCAAAGAAGATTTTTTGAACATACTATTACGTCGGAAGAGGAATTAAACAACCAAATTAATTACATTCACTATAATCCCGTTAAACATGGGCTTGTGAATAATGTAAAAAACTGGCAGTATTCTTCTTTTCATAAATATGTAAAGCATGGTTTGTATGAAAATAACTGGGGCAGTGCAAAAGACATCGAAAATATCAAAAATTTAAATTTTGAATAGTCTTTATTTCAGTTATTATTCATCAAACCAACGGATACTCGGCACTCACAATACGAAACATTGTCAAAAAGGAGGCCCCCTAAACCGCAAACAAAGTTAAGAGATTAAAATCTCTTAACAAACACTATCCCTAATCTAAAACTATATTGCCATAGTTGTAATATCTGTATAAGCAGAAACCAGCCTGTTTCTTACCTGAATTGCCATTTGCATACTTAATGACGCTTTTTCTGCAGCTATCATTGCATCATGAATATTTGTAGCGCCGCCCATCGCAATATCTTCCTGCATTTTATCAGAAGTTATTCTTGCATTATTTACGGCATTTAAACTTTCAGAAAACGCACTGCCCATTTTTGAAGCAAAACTTCCAAGCCCTGCAGGATCATTTTTATCTTTTACGGGATAATTTTTTGCTGCTTTTTCCAACTCTTTGTCAAACGAAGTTTGATCCACTTCAAAAGAAGCATTTCCCTGCAAAAACTTATTATAATCATTAATTGCATTGAGATTGTAATTTATGTTATATTCGCTTATTCCCGCCGTGAAATCCATAATTTTCTCCTTTTAGCACTATATATTCATTGCTCTTTGCATCATAGTTTTAACGTTTTCCGCCACTGTTGCATTAGCTTCGTAAGCTCTTGATGCGGAAATCATACCAACCATTTCTTCAACAAGATTAATATTGGGCAAATCTACATACCCTTCTTCGTCCGCATCAGGATGTGAAGGATCATATACGGTTTTCACTCCGTTTTCCGCTTCATAAATTTCATCCACCTGTACTCCGCCCGTCAGCATACCGTTATTCAGTGCAATATTTGCGTTTATAAGCATGTTTCCCGTTTTCGGATCAAATTGAGCATCCGGACTGTTTGACGCAAAATTGGAATAGCCGCGGTTAATACTGTCCTCATATACCGTTCTGAAAGATACATCTTTTTTTATATAAACCCCTTTTGCACCATCAGGCTGACGGGTCGTGTTTATATTTGCAATATTACTTGCAATAGTATCCATTTTAACTCTTTGTGCCGTCATACCCGAGCCGGCTATATCAAAAATATTAAAACTCATTTATTTTCCTCCTATTGCCCGCGAATTGAAGATGATATATCTGAAAATTGTCTGCGCTCCAAATCGGAAAGCACCATAAAACGAGTACCCGTTTTAGATAAGTCCATCATTTCACGTTCCAATTCCACATTATTTCCTGCGGAATTTGTGCCGTTAAAGATATCTGTCACCACCTGAGGTCTGAATTGGTCATATACGTTTGATTGAAGATATGCCTTTTCTTGAAGTGTAGGAGTTCTGTAAGTATGTACCTCCCCCGTAAACACATCAACCATTGGCGGTTTATATTCGATGCTGTTTTGTCCTTTTATATAGTCTTTCAAATCTTCTTTTTCTATAATTTCCGCAAGCTGGCTTTCAAAAGCCACTTCCCTTCTTTGAAACCCCGGTGTCATTACGTTTGCAATATTAGAGGCAACAGCATGTTGTCTGTCCATAAGACCATCCATACCCAGTTTTGTTATTTCTATTGTTCTGTTTGATATTAAGTCCATAAAAGCTCCTTAAACCAAGCCTATAGTAATTACAAATTCCGTATAATCATCACCTGTATGTTCTAGTTTTAACTGCCCGAACTGTTCCTCCATAAATTTTTTACAGATATACAGCCCCAGCCCCGAACCGTTCAATTTTGTTGTATAGCCCTTATCAAAAGCTTTTTCTGGATTTTTAACCGGAGCTGCATTATTAGAGATTTTTATTATTGCAAATTCTTCTCTCTTTTCGGTTACAATTTTAATATACTTACCATCGCGGACATCATCAAATGCTTCTGCCGCGTTTTTAATAAGATTAACCAATACACCAGTAAGCTTATCTTTATCGGCAAGAACATCAATGTTTATTTTATTTTCTACAGTATACTTAATATTTTTGCATTCAAAATATACTTTAGTCAAATCTTTGACATTATTTACAAGCTCCTTTAAATTAACAGTATTTAAAGCGTTTGATTGAACCGATTTTAGGGACAGAAGAGAGTTATTCCCCATTATAACGGCTCTTGTAATACAATCTGCGGCATTTTTGATTGTCTTATCTTTAATATTATTTTTAATACAGTATTTCCGAATGACTTCACTATATAAATCACATATTGAAAGCTGATTTTTTACTTCATGAGCAATGAATCTTGTTTCATCATTATAAACTTCGGGTTTCTCGTTTTGCACTTCCGCATAACCTATAACAGCATCTTTTGAAGCTTCATCCAGATTTTCAATCAAGCGTCTGATAGAGGAGTTGAGGAGTTTGTTATCACGTCTGTCAGGCTTAAACCGTTCCTGATATTTTTTCACATCAATAATAGTATTTCTGTTTATTATATCTAAAGCTTCATTCTGAAGTTTAGAGTTACAGATAGAATAATATCTTACGGTATCTTCATCATCTGTACGATTATCCCAGAGTATAATTGATACAAATCTCTGAGTCATAACACATATAAATTCGGTGCCTGCCCAGACTTTTTCTCTTAAATTACCGCTTTCATCCGAAAAGTCAAAAGACTCTATATCAGAAAACTCAAGTCTTTTTATCAGCCCTAAAATACCATCTTTATTAAGTATTCTATATAGAACAACACCTTCCTCGGGTTTATCCAAAAGAGGCTCTAAGACAGCACGAATAAGACATTTCAATGTCCCTTTGGCAAGAACCTTGTTTTCCTGAGAATCAATCAGTTCTCTTAAATAATTTTGCTGCCTTACTATCTTTTTCATTATTATTGCCCCGAGCCATACAATTCTGTCACAGACTTATGCAGATATTCTTACTTTCTTTGTTAAAAATCCGTTATTTATCGCATACAATACTGCCTGAGTTCTGTCATTAACCTGTAGTTTTTGGAAAATATTGTTAACATGTGTTTTGACAGTTGTTTCGGAAATAAACAGCTTGCTTGCAACACCTTTATAAGTAATACCCTGCGTCAACAATTCCAATACTTCTTCTTCTCTTTGTGTCAACTCATCCAAAAGATTTTCTTCATCAGCTCCGGATTCTTTCTTTGCGGTTTCTTCTTTGAATGATTGCTGGAAATATTCAAAAAATCTTGA
The DNA here is from genome assembly GCA_944322555.1 of Candidatus Gastranaerophilales bacterium. Classification (GTDB taxonomy): domain Bacteria; phylum Cyanobacteriota; class Vampirovibrionia; order Gastranaerophilales; family Gastranaerophilaceae; genus CAG-196. The sequence continues at coordinate 16,600 of CALUPJ010000005.1, forward strand.
TGATAATGCAAGCGGAAGATAAATCTTACCGTTAAGAACTTCTTCAATAGCATAAATAAGCTGTGCTGATGCCATGGTTTTCAGAACATAACCTTTTGCCCCGATTTTCATTGCTCTGAATATTAAATCCGCATCGTCATAACCGGAAAGCGCTAAGACTTTCGTATCCAAACCTAGTTTAGAGATTTCCATAATACCCTGCAAACCGTCTCTTTCCGGCATATTCATATCCAGTAATACAATGTCAGGCTGATATTTCTTAATCAAATTAAGCCCTACGGTTACATTAGTAGCAATACCAACTACATCAAATGTTCCTTCCAGATTTAATAATTCTCTGATTCCCGTCAAGTGCTCGTAATTATCATCAATAAGAAGCACTTTAGGATTTTTCTTAAACTCACGTCTCATACTCTCTCTTCTCCCTATCAATTAGCTTTTATTTTTCTACTTTACATATATTACCCCTTAAAAGAGGATATTTTCATCAATACAAGGGTTAATTTTAAAGCATTTGAGGTAGATTAGAAGATATAGACCACCCGGTCTATAAAACAATTCAAAACCTTGTCACTGACGTTATTAAAGGCTATATTAAATGTATTAGACAAAATAAAGTAGATTACAGCATTTGAGCTAGTATAAAAGGTGTAATTTAAGATTGCGGGTTATAAACTTAAAAATCATAAAATCAAGCTTGTACTCAGATATTTTCATTGCGTCAAAATGCGTCATTTTATGATATACCTGACATAATAAAAGGTGTGTAATAAAAGAAAAGTTTGCCATTGAGACAAAGGCAAACATTAAATAAACACGAGGATATTAAGAGAGAGTATAAAAAGAAACTTGTTTTGGGAGCGCTGGAATTATTTATCCGTCATCTCCTTTGTTTTTTCATTTTATTTATCCCTTACATTTATATAAAGTATTTTTATTTTCAAAAATTGCCTTTTTTAAAAGAATTGTTACATAGCTTAAAACTGTATAAATAGAGGATTTAAGGAGTATATACTCTTTAAATCCAACTCATATCTAAGTAAATGAATTTGCTTTACACAAACCTTTTTTGTGTTAATATATTGTATGTATAGAGGGATAGAGGAGAAAGGTTTTGAGTAGTCAACAGAATATGTTTTCAGACGGTAAGATAGTTCCGGTTAATATACGTGAGGAAATGAAAAAGTGCTATATAGATTATGCAATGAGTGTAATCGTAGGTCGTGCGCTTCCTGATGTAAGAGACGGCTTAAAGCCCGTACACAGACGCATTTTGTACGCTATGAATGAATTAGGCATGACTCCTGATAAACCGTTTAAGAAATGTGCCCGTATTGTAGGTGAAGTTCTGGGTAAATATCACCCGCACGGGGACAGCTCAGTATATGAAGCCCTCGTTCGTCTTGCACAGGATTTTAATACAAGATATCTTGTAGTTGACGGGCATGGCAACTTCGGTTCCGTTGACGGAGACAGCGCTGCTGCAATGCGTTATACGGAAGCGCGTATGCACAAGATAACCCAGTCAATGCTTGCAGATATTGATTGTGAAACGGTAGATTTTGTACCAAACTTTGATGGTTCGTTAGAAGAGCCCTCTGTGCTTCCGGTAAGGCTGCCTATGCTTCTTTTAAACGGTGTTTCAGGGATTGCTGTCGGTATGGCGACTAATATTCCTCCGCATAACTTAAGAGAAGTTGTCGACGGTACAATAGCCTTAATCGACAATCCTCAAATAACTGTAGAAGGCTTAATGGAATATATCAAAGGCCCTGACTTCCCGACAGCCGCAACCATTGTCGGATTGAACGATATCAAGCAGGCATATGAAACAGGAAGAGGCTCTATTAAAATGTCAGCAGTAGCAACTATAGAAGAAATTCCTGGAGGTGCGGGCAGACAGACCAGAACAGCCATTATTGTCACAGAAATACCGTATCAGGTTAACAAGTCCCAGTTAATTGAGAAAATTGCAGAACTTGTAAAAGAGCAAAGAATTAACGGCATTTCCGACTTAAGAGACGAATCCGACAGAGAAGGTATGCGTATTGTAATCGAGCTTAAGCGCGATGCAAAACCTGAAGTTGTTAAAAATAACTTGTTTAAATATACTCAATTAGCAACAACATTCGGCGTAAATATGGTAACTCTGTGCGGCAAACAACCGAGATTACTCAATCTTTATGAAGTTTTGAACGAATTCGTTGAACACAGAGTTGAAATTGTTACAAGAAGAACTATATACTTCCTCAAAAAAGCAAAAATCCGCGCTCACATTTTAGCAGGTTTGCTGATTGCACTGGGTTCTCTGGATGAAGTTATAGAGCTTATTAAAAAGTCAAAAACAACTGATGATGCAAGAGTCGGCTTGATGAGCAGATTCGGGCTTGACGCAGATCAGGCAAATGCAATCCTTGAAATGCAGTTAAGAAGACTGACAGGTTTGGAACAGGATAAGATTAAGAACGAATATGATGAGTTGTTGAAGAAAATTCAAGAGTACGAAGCTATTCTTGCAGACAGACAAAAAGTTCTTGATATTATTAAAACAGAGCTTCTGGAGGATAAAGAAAAATACGGTGATGACAGAAAAACACAAATCGTACCGGAACAGGGCGAAGTTACAATAGAAGACCTGACTCCAAATACTCCAATGGCGGTATTTATTACACATCAAGGATATTTAAAGAGAATTTCTCTTGATACATTTGAGCGCCAAAATCGTGCTACACGGGGCAAAGCCGGTATAAAAACTAAAGATGACGATGATATTCAGCATTTCTTCACAGCCATGATGCATGATAAAGTGCTATTCTTCTCGTCTAAAGGTATTGTATACAGCCTAAATGTATATGATTTCCCTGAAGGCGGCCGCCAATCCAAAGGCCTGCCTATTGTAAATGTTCTTCCGATAGAACAGGGTGAACAAATAACGGCCGTTGTTCCTGTAAGTAATTTCTCGCATGATTTGAATCTTATTATGCTAACACAAAAAGGTTATATTAAGAGAATAGAACTTGATAATTTTGCAAATATTAGACGTAGCGGAATTATAGCCATTTCTCTGGAAGAGGGCGATAAACTTAATTGGGTAAAACTTGCAAACCCCAATGATGAAATAATAATCGGTACTTCTTGCGGGATGGCAATACGATTCCCGATAGAAGACTTAAGGCCGCTCGGCAGAAGCGCACGAGGAGTTAATTCAATGAAACTCCGTGCCGCTGATACAATAATAGGATGCGATATTGTTCCAAGAAACCATGATGCGGATTTACTGGTTGTTACATCAGATGGTTTCGGAAAGAGAACTAAATTGTCCGAATTCCGTTCACAAAACAGAGGCGGTATAGGTCTGATTGCAACCAAGTTTAAATCAAATATGTCAAGACTTGTTGCGCTAACTATTGTGGAAGAACAGGATGAAATCATGCTGGTTACGGCAAACGGTATTGTTACAAGAATAAAAGCCGGAGATATATCTTGCCAGGGACGTCCCGCAACGGGTGTAAGAGCTCAAAATCTTGTAGATAACGATACGGTAGTATCTGTTAATAAAATTGTAAACACCGATAAAGATGATGACATTCCTGCTGACATAAATCCTGCTGTTGATATGACAGAAGGGGAACAGACTTCTATTATAGGAACATCCGAAGAATAATGCCTGGCATTCATCTATAAACATTTTTTAATGATGCGGTAAATCTGTAATTTACCGCATCATTAAAATTTAATTCATGAACTATAGTCTTAAAGAATCTTAAAGAAAGATTCTATTGGTTTTTAATAATTTAAAAATCTCGCAGAATTTAGTCTGTAATTTCCGGCAGATATTGAACTTATTATATCCGCATGATACGATAATGGAACTGATAAAAACAGATTCAATAATAGAAAACAAAGCAGATAAAAAAATTATCTATAATAAACATAATGCAGTTTGATATTTAAAACTTTATTAAATTCATGAGGAGAAATTATAATGACTGAATCAGGAAATATACATTCTGTGGAAAGCTGCGGCACTGTTGACGGTCCCGGAATAAGATTTGTTGTATTTACGCAAGGCTGTCCTTTAAGATGCCAATATTGCCACAACCCTGATACATGGGAGTTTAAAGAAAACAACAAAATGTCTGTTGACGAAATTTTGGAACAATATGAAGGCGTTAAAGAGTTTTGTGCGGGAGGTATCACTGTTACAGGCGGAGAACCGATGTGTCAAATGGAATTTGTAACCGAGCTATTTCAAAAAGCCGGAGAAAAAGGAATCAATACAGCACTTGATACATCAGGCGTTCTTTTCAATAAAAACAATACCGAAAAAGTGGATAAGCTTCTGAAATATACAAGTCTTGTTCTTCTTGATATTAAGCATATTGATGATGAAGAGCATAAAAAACTTACGGGACATTCTAATAAAAATATATTGGAATTTGCAAAATACCTCTCAGATATTAAAAAGCCAATGTGGGTAAGACATGTTGTAGTACCCGGGATTACGTATAAAGAAGAATATTTGACAAAATTAGGAGAATTTCTTGCAGGTTTGCATAATATAGCAGCTTTAGATGTGCTGCCTTATCACGATATGGCAGTACCCAAATATGAAAATCTAGGTATAGATTACCCCCTTAAAGGAGTCCCTCCGTTAACACACGAAGAAGCTCTTAAAGCAAGAAATATCATCATGAAAGCATATAAAGAAATCCGGGGAAAAAATAAATAAATTTTTAATAACAAAACAGGGAAATGTAAACAAATTTAAACTTGCTGTCTTGACAGTATTAAAGGGATTGTGTTTAAATTAGTACTATAAATAGTATCAGATAGGTAAATCGTGTCTAAACGGGCGGAAACAGTAAAAACGTTATCGTAATTCATTGCTTTTAGCCGGATAGTATTTACTTCCACCCTACGATTCCTCAAAAAGAAAGGATGTACAAAATGTACGCAATAGTCGAAACAGGCGGTAAACAATACCAAGTTGAAGAAGGACGTTATGTAGACGTTGAACTCTTAGGCGAAGAAAAAGACGCTAAGGTTGTTTTTGATAAAGTCGTTATGATTGTTAACGGCAAAAAATCAAAAGTAGGACAGCCATATGTCGCAAATGCTAAAGTAGAAGGTACAATTGTTAAAAACGACAGAGCAAAGAAAATTATCGTTTTCAAACAGAGACCTAAAAAAGGCTACAGAAAAAAACAAGGCCACAGACAGGGTTTTGCGAGAGTTATGATTAACAAAATCAGAACAACCGCATCAAAAGCCAAAGCTGAAGTAACTGAAACAACTGAAGCATAGTATATGTCTTGAGTTTACATAACAAAAATAATTAAAAGGAGAAATAAAAATGGCACATAAGAAAGGTATGGGATCAACCCGTAACGGCCGCGATTCGGAAGCGAAGCGTTTAGGCGTTAAAAAATTCGGCGGCGAAATCGTTAAAGCCGGAAATATCCTTGTCCGCCAGAGAGGAACAAAAATACATCCGGGTAATAATGTTGGTATCGGCTCTGATGATACTTTGTTTGCACTCATAGATGGGCAAGTTAAATTTGAACCGCACAGACGTGACAGAAAACAAGTTTCTGTTTATGCTGTATAGCTTTGTGTATAGGTTTTAGAAAATTTTTAAAGATAAGCTTTCTAATAACGGAAGGCTTTTCTTTTTTCATAGCAAAAAATTTTTTTACGCGGTTTTATTAAATTGTAAATCAGAAAGTGCAGGTAAAATATGAACGTAAATTCTATCTCTCCTACAAGCTGTAAAGCAAATCCTCTTGCAAATGCAAAGAAAGTGAGCATACCTCTAAAAGACGGCAAAGAGGCCGTGGTCAGATTTAATGATAAAGCTTACGAATGCCTGATTACAAAAGATGGCAAACTTGTTGGCGGACGCGGACAATATGCGGCCAACGGTCTTAATATGCAAGAATGCGCCAAATTCTTTGACAAACTAAGCAAAAATGTAAAAGAAGGTTTTGACTTTCTCGGAGAGTTTACAAAGGCCGTATTCACAAAATAATTGCTCAATCTCAAAAACTATAGTATAATCGACTTGTATATTCCCGATAAAATAAGGACGATTGTATGAGCGAGATTTGTAAGAACTGGACGCAATGGCTTAAGCAAAACCGTTTTGCCGGACAGACACAAGAAATGCAAGAGCAGACAATGCGCTGGCTTGAAGCTGTGCGCGATGTAATATTGGTATATGCGGAAATCAAACCCTATGATGTTGTTCTGGATATAGGTACAGGAACCGGTTTGCTAGCTTTTAAAGCTCTGGAAATGCAGGATTGTAAAGGAAAGGTTATTTTTTCCGACAAGTTTCAGGATTGCCTTGATGATTGCAAAAAAATTCTTGATGAAGCAGGTGTGAAAGAAGGGTTTGAAATTTTACAATCTCCGGTAGAACATATAGCTTTGCCGGAAAGCAGTGTGCACAAAGCACTAATGCGTTCCGTACTTGTTCATGTTGTTAATAAACAACCTGCCATAAATGAAATTTTCAGAGTGCTGAAACCGGGCGGAAAATTATGTGCTTTTGAGCCGATTATTCGTTCTAATACACGCTATTGGGAAATTTTAGATGCGTCTTATATTGAAAAATATGATGATTTTAAGCGTGTTGAAAATGAAATAATGGAAAATCCGTTGGATTCTCTCTGCAACTTTGATGAAAATACTTTGAAAACCAACCTTGAAATTGCAGGATTTTCAATACCCGAAGTTAAATTGCAGGAGGTTCGCTCAAAATACGTTGTTCAGCCGAATATGGTAAGAGAATGGTTTATAAATCCGCCTTCTCCGAATCAGCCTTCCACAAAAGAAAGATTTATGAAGTATTTTGATGAAGCAACCGTAGAAAAATATATGCAGGATGTACAAAATTACCTTACAGGACGTGAAATTAACCTGAAAACAAATGCTGTATTTATTAATGCAACAAAGTAAGAAAGAAAGGTTTTAAATGAAAAAAGAAACAGCAATAATTATTCCCGCAAGATACGGTTCTTCAAGATTGGAGGGTAAGCCTCTTTTGAAAGCTGATAACAAGCCCATAATTCAGTGGGTTTGGGAAAAAGCGGGTAAATGTCCGCTTGCGGACAGAGTCATTGTAGCAACAGATGACGAAAGAATTTATAACGCCTGCAGAGATTTTGGTGCGGAAGCAGAAATGACGTCAGCAGAACATAAAAGCGGAAGCGACAGAATTGCGGAAGTTGCCCGAAGACACCCTGAAATTTCCTATATTATTAATCTTCAGGGAGATGAACCTTTAATTGAACAGTCTAACATAGAACTTGTAATTAAAGGAGTTAAAGAAGATGAAAATGCGGATGTTTCCACTCTTGTAAGAGAAATTAAAGACGAAGCCGAGGTTAATAATCCTAATCTTGTTAAATGCGTATTTGATATAAATCATTATGCAATGTATTTTTCGCGTTCCAAAATCCCGTATGAAAGAAACCTTAATAACGGAGAATGGAAGTTCTACGGACATTTAGGTATTTACGGTTACAAACGTGAAGCTTTATTTAAAATGACAAAACTTCCTCAATCTTCTTATGAAAAGGCGGAGAGTCTTGAACAACTCAGAGCTTTGCAAAACGGGATGAAAATAAAGGTTGCGGTTGTTGATAATATTCCCGTCGGAATCGATACAATTGAAGACTTTGAAAAATTCAAAACAATGGTTGAGACAAATAAATAAGAAAATTTTCCCGCACCGCTAATTGTTTTTGTTTTATAAAAGTCTAAAGAGGCCGGACAATTGAATCTAAAAACGGAAATCACAAAACTTCATTATACAAAAAAACCTAAGGGAATTTTATTTAAGCTGCTTAAATTTTTTTCTTTATTTTATGGTTTTGGAAGCGGACTAAAGAACTTTTTATATGATAAAAATCTTTTTCACCCCCGCCGTGTGGAAGCTTATGTAATCTCTATCGGTAATTTTACAACGGGCGGAGTCGGTAAAACACCGATTACCGCAGAAATTGCAAAATATTTTATTGAAAGAAACGAACGTGTTGCAATAATTTCGCGAGGTTACGGAGGAAAATTAAACAAAAAGCAAGTAAACGTTATCTCAGACGGTATAAATCTGTTTTACAAAGCTGATATGGCCGGCGATGAGCCTTATTGGTTTGCCGTTAATCTTAATATGTGCGCTGTTTTAACCTGTGCGGACAGATATAAAGCCGCAAAATATGCGGTTGAAAAACTCGGTGTTACTAAAATAATATTGGACGATGCCTTCCAACACAGAAAAATGTACAGAGACCTTGATATAGTTCTCGTTGATTCCGAGAAATTTTTCGGAAACGAAAACCTTCTTCCCGCCGGCCCTCTAAGAGAAGGGCCGGAAGGATTTAAACGCATTGATAAACTTGTAATTGTGAGTAAAAACACGGAGCATAAGAGAGCCGAAAAATTAGCGGAAATTCTGGAAAAGAAGCGACATATCAAGACATTGATTGCCAAAATTGAACCTGATTATGTGTACAATATAATTTCCGGTGAGCACTTACAGACAGGTCTGGAAATTACTGCACTTTCAGCGATAGGACAACCCGAACAGTTCTACAAATTTCTTGAAAAAGATTATATACTTAAAGATAAATTAACATTCGATGACCATCATCAATACACAAAACAAGATATTGAAAATATTGAAGGCATTATCATAACAACCGAGAAAGATGCGGTAAAACTTGCTCTCCTTAACAGACCTGACATATATGCGCTAAAGCTCAGAACAGTTTTGGATATTGAGCAGTTGAAAATATACTAAATCTTATTAATAGCAAATAAATCTTTTTCCGTAAAAGCTTTAAAACTTTCAGCCATGTTGAAAAAACACTAAATTAAATCCTGATTAAACTATCATGATATTTATTTAACCGTGCTATAATAAAAATAGAAATAAAGCAGCCGGATAATCGCGCCCGGCCGTGCAGAGCGGATTTATATCCGTTTTGCTAAAGCGGGTGAGGAAAGTCCGTGCATCCGAGGACAGACCGCCGGAGAAACTCCGGGCAGTGTGAGCTGGCGGATAGGACCACAGAAATGCAGGTAAATATATTTCAGTATATTTAACCGGAGACTGCCGATGGATTTTTTAATCACAGGCGATGGTGCAACGGTGAGGTAAGAGCATCACCAGCGGTATCGGAAGGTACCGGCTAGGCAACCCCCGGTCGGATGCAAGATTGAATAAGGCGTTTGAGGTGTCCGCCGAGCCTTAAAAATCGCTAGAGATTGGGAGTAATCCCAATACCAGACAGATGATTATCAGGGATGCAAATCCTGAACAGAACACGGCTTATGAGCTGCTTTATTTCTTTTATTATTTATACCGAAGCCATTTTTTCCTGCAAAGTATTAGCAGATTCTTCATACCCTGCTCTGCCCATTAAGGCATATGTATAATTCTTTGCCTGCTCAACGCCCGGTTGATTGAACGTATTAATATTGTAAAGCTCACCTGCAATGGCGGTCTGAATTTCCAGCATATATAAAAGCTGAGCTACATTATATTCGTCTATTCTTTCAAGCGTAATAGTCATTGTAGGTCTTGAATAATCCGCCAGCGCAACACGCGTTGAATCAGCTTCCGCATTAATTAAATCATTAATCGTTTTTCCGCCAAGATAACCGATACCCGTGTATTCAAAAATCTTCGGAATTTCAAGCGTTGTATCAAAATTTTCAACACGAATAAAAGTAATTACTTTATTATTCGGCCCTTCATTATACAACTGAATTTGCGAATGCTGGTCTGTTGCCCCTAAAGCCTTAATTGGCGTAGGCCCGACATTAACTTTCTCTCCCGCATTATTATATTCTTTGCCCAGAGATTCTGCCCACAATTGCACATACCAGTCGGAAACATACTTGAGTCTGCTTGAATAAGGCATCATTACTGATAAATTTTTCCTTTTTTTTGTATCCAAAAGATATTGTATTAATGCGCCCTGAGCCGCAATATTCTGATGAATATCGGTATTTTTAAGTGCCAGATCCATATCTTTAATACCGTTCATAATCTGGTCAATATCAAGACCTACCAGCGCAAACGGTACAAGCCCGACCGCTGAAAACACGGAAAATCTCCCGCCCACATCATCGGGAACCACGAATGTTTTATATCCTTCCTGATCGGCAAGCTGTCTTAAAACTCCGACTTTTTTATCGGTCGTTGCAACCATATTTTTTCTGTAGTTATCGCCGAGTTCTTTTTCAAGTCTGTCTTTAATAATCATATATTGCGACATCGTCTCTGCCGTAGAACCGGATTTGGTAATAACATTAACGAGTGTTCTTTTTAAATCAAGCAAGTCCAAAAGTCCGTTTATTGCATCAGGATCAATATTATCCAGAAAGAAAATTCTTGGCAGACCGTTTCTTTGTTCGGGAGTCAGCAGATTCCAATAAGGTTTAAGAAGGGCTTCCGTAACTGCAAGCCCGCCCAGAGCCGAACCGCCGATACCGAGAACAAGAATATTGTCAAATCGTCCTTCAACCATAGATGCAAATTCTTTTACATACCATACCGTTTCTTCATTATAGCCTAGATTCATCCATTGCAGCCACTGCCCGGGTTTATCTTTTCGCTGGTTTAAATTTTTGATTATTTCGGAAATTTTATATTTGTAATTCTCAAATTCCTGATTTAAGTTTAAACCGTTTTCTTCACCGATAATCATCGAATCCGTGTTTCTGCAATTTAATTTAATCATTTTCAACCTTTCTGTTTCCGGTACCCTTTCTTTAATTGTACTATTAACAATTATTTTTTCAAGAGCCGACTATTTAGTATTGGTGCTGTCTTTGGGGATAATAGCAATATTTTTTTATATTTGTTGTAAAATACTAATTGTGAAAAACTTAGTAAAAATATTATTTATATTTTTGAGCTTTTTATTTTTGCAGGGAATATGCCAGAAAGATACTCCGTGCATTGTTTCCATTCCCGGCAATTATATCGGAAGCAGCAGTCAGAATGCAGTACTGGCTGCAGAAGGGGTAAATGAAAATATAGTTGCATACTCCCAGAATGACGAACAGTCAAACACTGTTTGTAATAAGCATTTAGGAACTCCCGTAAATTATCGTACAAATATTTTCAACAAAAATACCTCTCAAATCCAAAGAGGTAACATCCATAATATATATGCAAAATTAACAACAGAAATTTTTATCCGTGCTCCTTAGCCTTTTCTTATTTACAGAAAATTAAGAATACAGAAAAGGAAAAAGGAGAAAATTATGGATTTAACGTTATTAAAAGACGGAATTTTTGTAATGATTATCGGTATGGGTACGGTATTTGTATTCCTCACGGTAATGATTTGGGTTATGGAATTAAACGGAAAATTTTTACAGATTATTAATAAATTCTTCCCCGAAGAAATTCCGGTTGAAAAGAAACCTGTTAAAAGCAACGCAAAAAATGAAGATGAAGAAGTTGCTCTCGCAATTGCCTGTGCAATGGCTAAAGCAGGCAAAGCCGCTTAATTGTTTTCTAAATATACAAAAAGCCGGAAATTTAATTCCGGCTTTTTTAATTATTAAACTCTTGTTTTATTTTTCCCCGCCTTAACTCTTTTTTTGCGGCGCATTAAGTCAACAAATGCCTCAAGTCTCGTAATATAACCGGCTTTTCCTGTCTGCTCATCCATAACCAGTGTGAGAAGAGGAATTTCATGCTCGCCTCTTATCGTCGGGAAAATATTTTGTGACATAATTTCAGGCATACAGGTAAACGGAGAAATGTGAATAATTCCGTCCTTGCCGTGTTCATCCGCAAAAACGACATCCGAAACACATTCCAAAGCATCTCCGCCAATGTCTCGCATAAGATATGGCTTTGCCATACGTTCCGCACGCTGAAGATGTGTTTCCGGCGGCCTGAAAGCTTTCGGAATAATTGCATCTTTCAAAAAGCTGCCCACAGTTAAACTTCTGCGTGTTTCAACACCCATACGTCCGAGTTCACGCTCAATATTCTGGTTTGAAAACTCGTCATTTACAAGGAATATCTCACCCGTTAGATCAACATGCAGAACTTCACGGTTTACATCTATTTCGGTTTTTTCGATTTCCTTAAGTGCAGCTTCATAAGCCTTGTGCAGGTCATGCGTTGAGTTTGCTTTATCAATCATCCGCAAAGCCTTCTTGTAATTTTTTTCCGCATCACCGAAATGAACTTCTCTTGCCCTATAGTAAGAAAGGGCTCTGTCTAAATCATCAATTGCAAAAATCTTCCTCATAGTAATATTAATTGCACGTAAAATCAAAATCGGATCATTTTTGCCGGAGATTTCTTTCAAAAATTTATACAAACCTTTAATTCCATCATAGAGTGAAAGCTCTATATAATTGGCATTGTAACCCAAATCTTTAAGCGTTGTCTGAATATTTGTTCCATACTCCCCGAGTCTGCAAATACCTGGAGAAGTTATCATCGCAACATAATCAGCACCGCCTTCAATTGCTTCTATAAAGTTCCCTAAAATAAGCTTGTAGGGAAGGCATACAGCTTCCGGCGAATTTTTTGTTCCGTATGACAGGGTTTTTTTATTAGTATACGGCGGAATATAAGGTTCTACACCTATTTTGCGCAGACCTGCCGACCAGGCTATTGAAATAGTACCCATATGAGGAAATGCGACTTTAATTTTTTGTCCTTTTTTTCTTTTTATTCCGATTCCCGCTTTTGCCCCTTTTGTACCTTTAGCCATTCATATTCCCCCTTTGCATAACTATATTATACCTCAAAAAGAATTTTGGTATATAATAATTTCTATGGGAAGAATCGTTCAACTGTCAAAAAACGTAATTAACCAGATTGCTGCGGGAGAAGTCATTGAGAGACCTTTCTCTGTAGTTAAGGAGCTTGCGGAAAATTCTATTGATGCGGAAGCTTCCAAAATAAGTATTGAAATCTCCAACGAGTGCAGAAATATTCGTGTTGCCGATAACGGTTCGGGGATACATCCTGATGATATCCTGCTTGCATTTTCAAAACACGCAACAAGCAAAATCCAAACAGGAGAAGATTTGTATGCCGTAAAAACAATGGGGTTTCGCGGGGAAGCGCTTGCAAGTATAATCTCAATTGCCAGACTGACTTGCATAACAAGGACAAAAGATTTTGATTGCGGTACAAAAGTCGAATGTGAAAATTCTGAAGTAAAAAAAGCACAAACAGGATGTGCCGTCGGAACTATAATGGATATAAGAGATTTATTTTATAATATACCTGCTAGATTAAAGTTTTTAAAATCCGCAAAAACAGAGTTTGCATACATAAATGAACTTATACAATCACTTGCACTTGCACATCCCGAAGTCGCGTTTGAGCTTAAGAATAACGGGAAATCCGTGCTCAAAACCACCGGACAAAATAATATTCTGCAAACTGTTAAAGAAATCTTCGGAGATGAAACTCCAAAACATTTAAGAGAAGTTCTGAAAACAGACAAACTTTCCGGATTCAGAATTTCCGGATATATAAGTACGCCGGACTATACAAGAGCCAGTAAAAAAGATTATTATACATATGTAAATTCCCGCGCCGTTAAATGTCCCGTATTCCAGAAAGCCGTTGATATGGTATACCGCGACCTTATCGGTTCGAAATACCCGTTTATAATCCTTAATCTGGAACTTCCGCCCGAAGATGTAGACGTAAATGTTCACCCCGCAAAGAAAGAAGTAAGATATAAAAATCCTAACCAGATTTTTAACTTTATTCATTCTGCCGTTAACTCTTCATTATCCGCCGCAGACTCCAAAACAGGAGCCGGGGTAAATAACGGGGTAAATAACGGGAATAATTTAGACCAATCTGCCAATATGCATTTAGAAAATACGGCAGAAACAAATAATAAAAGTAATTTTGCCCGACCGGCATATTCGCAGGATTTATCAAATGTAAAATCGTTTTTGCCCGGGGAAGATATTTTTGTAGAGGAAGATACCAATGTCGCAGATATTTTTAAAAAACCTCCCGTTGTTACGGAACTAAAAATTCCGCAAAATCCGCATATTCAGAAAAAATTTATTCCCGAACATACAATAGAGTCTGAAGAAATTATTATCGGGCAGTACAAAAAAACTTATATCCTGATAGAAAGAGAAGAAGGGTTGGAAATTGTTGACCAGCATATTGCGGATGAAAGATATATTTATGAACAGTTAAAAAAATCAAAAAATATTGATTGCCAGATATTGTTTATTTCAGATGTTATTGAGATTTCACCCGGAGACAGAGAGCTCTTGGAAGCTAATAAAGATAAATTACTGAAATTCGGTTATGATATAGAATTTACTCCGAATAACGAAGCGGTATTCAAAAAAGTTCCGCAATTACTCTCAAAAGTCCCGACCAGAGAAATTCTTGCTGATATTTTAGAAAATATTTCCGGCGATATTGACAATATAGAAGAACGTCTTCTGATTACAACAGCCTGCAAATCAGCTGTTAAGGCAAATACTTATCTTAACAATTTTCAAATGCAGGAGATTATAAAAAATTGGAGAAAATGCGAAAAACCATTTACATGCCCTCACGGAAGACCAATATCAAAAATAATAGAACATAAAGATATTGCAAAGTTCTTTCAGAGAAATAAATAGTTAAAATTTTCAGCATTCTCAATTTGTAACATTTTCGTTACAATTGAGACTTCAAAAAGCAATTTTTTATTGTTTAATGTTTTATAAGAATTATAGAAGGTAGTAAAAAATTTTATAGAAAGCAGGTAAATGTATGGAACCAGTTCAAAATGTAGGAACAGTAGATTATGCAATGACAGTTCCGCAAAATCAAAATCAAATGCAAGGTTATGAAGATTATTCTTCAATGCCAATGGTGTATGATCCGGTTGTAGAAGAAAAAAAGGCTTCAGCCTCAAGCGGTAAAGGTTTGATGGCATTAGGAGCTTTAGCTCTGGCAGGAATAGCATTATATGGCGGGTTTAGATGGGGTAAATCAAAAGTTGCAAAAGATATACCTGAGGAGTTGGCAAAAGCAAAAGAAGAGCTTGCAAAACTACAAAAAAATAATGATGAAGCATACAAAATAGCCGGTGAAAAAACAAGCCTGAATCCAGGACTAAGAAAAAGATGCGACAGAATTCAAAAGGCCTTAAAACCGGAAGATGCAAAAGTTGAAGATAAAGTAGATGATATCGCTAAGAAAGCCGAAGAAACCGCAGCAAAAACAGAAGAAACTGCTGCAAAATAATTGATTTGAATAAACATACAATGCCTGACAGAGAATAACCGTTGTGTTATTCTCTGTTTTAATATTACAATCTCGGAACGCGCATATTTCCGCTCTTTTTATTTTTACCTCCGCGCATTCCCACAAGAATTCTGTCACCTTCTTTTATCTTATCACTTATTACCTCGGTATAAGAATCATCACTTGCTCCGATTTTAATATCGACACGCTTTATATGCATACCGTTTTTAATCCACAATCCCTGAGTTTTATATTTTTTCCCGTTTGATTCCGGCGTAAATTTTAAAGCTATATTCGGAACAGTAAGAACATCTTCATTTTTCGCTGTAATAATTGAAACATTTGCCGTCATACCGGGTTTTAATTTCAAATCACTGTTATCTACAGTAACTATAACAGAATAGGTTACAACATTTGAAACGGTTGTAGGTGAAATTCTTACCTGGGTAACTTTCCCGTTAAAAATACTGTTCGGATATCCGTCAAGTGTATAAGTAACCTCCTGCCCTTCTTTAACATCACCTATATCCGCTTCGGAAACATTTACTTCAATCTGCATTTTTTCCAAATCCTGCGCGATTGTAAACAATTCCGGAGCTTGAAAGCTTGCTGCTACCGGCTGTCCGAGGTCAATTTCCCGGGAGATTATCATGCCGCTTACGGGAGCGGTTATCTTTGTATAATTGAGATTTACAAGAGACTGGTTATATTGTGCCCGCGTCTGGCTTATTCTTGCCTTTGCCGCATTGACCTGTGCAAGATTAGCCTTATAATCCGCCTCCGCCTGATCAAGCTCTGATTTAGGGATAAAACTCCTTGCATAAAGGTTTTGATACCTTCTTAATGTTTTCGCGCTCATTTCAAAAGATGCTTCACGGTTCGCCAAATCTGCCTGTGCAGAATTCATAGAAGCCAGATTTTGATCAACTGTTGCCTGAAATGTTCTGGGGTCGATTTCGGCAAGAAGCTGGCCTTTGGTTACTTTAGAGTTAAAATCAACATAAATTGCGCTTATAAGACCGGATACGGTAGAACCGACAGATACCGTGTTAACGGGATTAATGGTACCCGAAGCCTCAACTACCTGAGTTATTGTGCGTCTTTTTACCGGAACTGTTTCATATACGGTACGATTTTTTAAAAAATTTGAAACAACAATCAGTGCGGCAATTATTGCAAAAACCAAAATAATAATTTGTTTTTTAGGTAAATTCTTTAATATTTCCAAAATTTTCATACGGTATCCTTCTTTGAATTATTTTTTATCTTATTTTTCTTTTGTATTTTCTCCTGCTTTTTCTCTTGATTTTTCAGGTCTTTTTGATAATCCTTTACGTCTTCTACGGTAAGAGTTTCTTCCTGCGGAAGCGCAATTTGTCTTTCGAGTGTAGCACGCGCCACATTATAATTATAAACCGCCTGAACATAAGAACTCTGGGCATTATTATAATTAACTCTTGCATCCTGAAGCTGGATGTAATCACCTAAACCGACCGCATATCTTCCATCCGCCAGCTCAAGATTCTCCAATGTCTGCCGTACTTTTGTCTCAAGGAGCGGAATTTGTTTTTCCAGCTGTATCATATCCACATAAGCACTCTGAATATCAAAATAAAGATTTTGATTTAATAAATCGACCTCTGTTTTTGCAAGATTGAGCTGCGAATTTGCTATATCAACCTCATGTTTTACCTGTAACATATTAAATGTTGTGCTCAAATTCAACGATACATTCATTCCACTGTCGGCATAGTTTCTGTTATTAGCGTAACTGTAGCCGACTCCGCCTCTTAATTCGGGAAGATACTGGCGTTTTGTTAATAATACATACTGCTTCATTGCTTTAACGGATGCATTCAGAGCCTTCAAATCCGGACGGTTTTCTTTTGCTATTGTAACTGACTTCTCAAATGTATACGGATATTTTTGAAAAACATAATTTTTTAATACATCACTTTTTTCAGCTTTGACGGCATAAACGGCATTTGAAACATCATCCGGCAGCTCAAGCAGTTTTTTATAATTTTCAATATTAGTTAAACTCATGGGAACATATGGATTGTCAAGATTAAATGTTTCTGTGCTTTTTATTTGATAATCCGGTGCATATGCGGCATACATTGCATTATTAAGACTTACAATTGCATTTTTATATGTATTTTCTGCTCTTACAAGAGCTATTTTTGAATCACTTAAGTTAACTTCCGCATTTACAAGATCAATTTTTGATTTAATACCTTCATCAAAATAAGCAAGTGTTCTTTGATAGTTTCTTTCGTTAATCTGAACATTTAGTTTTTCTACTTCCATTAACGAACGAGCAGCCAAAACCCCGTAATACTGAAGCTTTACGTTAAAAATCGTCGTCAAAACTGTTTCATCAAAATCAAACTCTGCCGCAATCTTATTAAATTTTTCCATGCGAATATTTGCACCTGTTCTGCCGAAATTCCAAAGAAGCTGAGACAGAGAAGCATCAAAACCGGGCAGGGTTCTGGTTTGATAACTGCCGTAATTATGGCTTCTTTCACCAAAACCTTGTCTGTAACTTGCGCCGAGAGTTAAACTCGGAAAATATGCCGATTTTGCGACTCCGACTGAGGACTTTGCAATATCAAGGTTTAAAATCGAGCTTCTGACAACAGGACTGTTATTCAGGGCTATTTTTATACAATCATTTAACCCCAGAACAGCATTTTTTTCTATTTTTATATTTTGTATTGCCTGAACCTGCAAACCCACAAATAAACAGGATACAAACAGTAATATCTTGACTTTATTTTTCATCACCCAGGTTTATTTTGGACACCCCCTGATATTATTATAAACGACCGCCGGGAAAAAAAGTTCATCAAATTCTTTTATCCGCTGCTGGTCAAAGAAGCTCCCCAGTGGAGTTTATTTTTGAGTACTGAATAAAAACCGCCGTTATTCAAAAATGCCAATTTCGCTCTAAAATCAGCTATTTTCACGGTTATTTTACTGACTTCAACCCCCTCTCCGCCGTCTGATGCAACCGAAAGCATTTTATCTCCGGTATTTACCGTTATGACATCATTTGAAGGTACAACGAGCGGACGAACATTCAGTGTATGCGGGCATATAGGCACTATAACAAAGGCATCCAGAGACGGATTAAGAACAGGCCCTCCCGCCGATAACCCGTATGCAGTAGAACCGGTAGGGGTTGATATAATCAATCCGTCCGCAATATAATCGCATACAAACTTATCATTAATTTTTAAGTAGAATTTGGAAGTTCTTGTCGGCACGCATCCTTTTATAACAAAATCATTCAGGGCTACCGCGTGTTCCGACTCAAGCATTATACGGTCTTCTACACTGTAATGTCCTTCCAGCACAGAAGCCACAACATTATCAATATCTTGAACTCCCGCTTGAGACAAAAACCCGAGTCTGCCAAGGTTTATTCCCATGACGGGTATTTGGAATTTTGAATAAAACTTTGCGGTCTTAATCAATGTGCCGTCACCGCCGATTACAAATGTAAAATCGCCAAATTTTTCCATTTCGGAAATATCAAAAGACTTAAACTCCGCTTTATGCGAAATAAGCCTATCTTCCAGTATGGAAAGAAGTTTTTCATAACCGCTTATTTCAACATTGTAAACCACATTTATTTTCATACAGAGGATTATATCATATAATTTGGCTTTGTGATACAATTGTATGGTAAAATACGGCTTGAGGGCATAAATATGATAGAAATGAAAGTAATGGGTATTGCATTGGATGTAAGAACAAACTCTCCGATTGTGGTACTTCACGATTTGGATAACAGAAAAGCACTCCCTATATGGATTGGTTCGGCAGAAGCAAGTGCTATAATAAGATGTATTGAAGGACTTGTGGTTGCAAGACCGATGACACATGATTTGATTACAAATATTATCGAAAAAACAGGCTATACAATAGAGAAAGTCGAAATCAACGATGTTGAAAAAGAAACTTATTATGCTACTATATTTCTGACCAAAGACGGCGAAACTCTTGAAATCGACGCTCGCCCGTCAGATGCAATTGCAGTTGCTATGAGAGCGGATGCCCCGATTTATGTTACCGCAAATGTCCTTATGAACGGGTCTGTTTCAACAGATTCCGCAAAAGACGAGGAAGAAGCACAAGAGTTTAAAGATTTTATCCAAAATATCAAACCTTCCGATTTTGAAAAAATGATGAAGGATAAGCATCACGAGAGCGACCAGTAAAAGCATCGTTTAAAAGATATTTTGTACAGTTTTAGAAAACAGATTCTGCAGAGCTTGCGCATCAAGAAGAAAAGATAAGCAAAAAAGCTCTTGAATAATATTAAACTAATATTGAATAAGACCGAAAGGACAGAGATGAATATAAACCCAAATTACGAAAATCTTGAACAGAGTTATTTATTTTCAACAATTGCACATAAAGTAAATGATTTTATTTCAAAAAATCCCGATAATAAACTTATCCGTCTCGGAATAGGAGATGTAACTCTTCCTTTATGCAAAGCCGTAACTGATGCACTTCACAAAGCGGTTGATGAAATGGGGGTTAAAGAAACTTTCCGCGGATACGGGCCTGAACAGGGATATGATTTTCTGCGGGAAGCCGTTCAAAAATATTATAAAAAACATAATGTTGAACTCGATTTAGATGAAATATTTATTTCTGACGGTGCAAAAAGTGATCTGGGAAATATTTTGGATTTGTTTAACACAAATAATACCGTTTTGGTACCGGATCCGGTTTATCCTGTTTACGTCGACACTAACGTAATGGCCGGCCGGAAAGTTATTTATGCTGACGCAAACGGTGAAAACGGATTTTTACCCCTGCCGGATGAGTCAATAAAAGCGGATTTGATATATATTTGCTCTCCCAATAACCCGACCGGTGCTGTTTATAACAGAGAGCAGCTTAAAATATGGATTGATTATGCAAAAAAATCAGACGCTGTTATTCTTTTTGACGCTGCTTACGAATGCTTTATATCTGATGAAAATTTACCGCACAGTATTTATGAAATAGAAGGTGCAAAAGCTTGCGCAATAGAGTTTTGTTCACTATCCAAAACGGCAGGTTTTACGGGCACAAGATGCGGTTATACAATTGTTCCGAAAGCTCTCGGAAAACTGAATAAAATGTGGCTCAGAAGGCAAACCACAAAATTCAACGGAGTGCCTTATATTGTACAAAGAGCTGCGGAAGCTGTGTTTAGCGAAGAAGGTCAAAAGGAAATCAAAGAGAATATAAATTATTATAAAGAGAATGCCAAAATCATTTCAGATACGTTAGATAAATGTAATATTTGGCATGTCGGCGGAAAACACTCTCCTTATATATGGCTAAAATGTCCGAATAATATGAAATCCTGGGAATTCTTTGATTATCTTTTAAACAATGCCCAAGTTGTAGGTACACCCGGTGCCGGTTTCGGCAAAAACGGCGAAGGGTACTTCCGTCTCACATCCTTTGGCTCGCGCGAAAATACAAGCGAAGCAATGAAACGATTTGAAAAATTGTTTTAAAGAATAATAATACTTATTATTTATTCTATTTTTTAATTAAAATTTCCTCTTTTTATACTTTGGGAGTATAATTTATGCATAAGTATAAGGGGAAATTTTTATGGATAATCTTAGAATATATTTAGATAATGATATTAATAAAGATTTAATCAAGACAAAAAAAATTGCCGTAATAGGCTTTGGCTCACAAGGTTACGGACAGTCGCTCAATCTTAAAGATTCGGGCTGCGATGTTATTCTGGGCTTAAGACAGGGCGGAGCGTCAGATATAAAAGCAAAAGACTACGGTTTAAAAACCATGCCGATAGCACAAGCGGTCAAAGAAGCTGATATTGTGCAAATTCTTATACCGGACGAGGTTCAGGCAAAAGTTTATAAAGAAGAAATTGAACCTAATTTAAAAGCGGGACAGTATTTAATGTTTTCACACGGGTTTAATATCCATTACGGTTATATTAAAGCTCCCGCAGATGTTAATGTTATAATGACAGCGCCAAAAGCCCCGGGACATACCGTAAGAAGCGAGTATAAAGCAGGGCGCGGCGTGCCTTCCCTGATTGCTGTGTACCAGGATTTTAGCGGCAATTCCAAAGACATCGCACTTTCTTATGCCGCAGCAATAGGGTCTGGAAGAACAGGTATTATAGAAACAACATTTAAAGAAGAAACCGAAACAGATTTATTCGGGGAGCAAACAGTTCTGTGCGGCGGATGTTCCGCTCTTATAAAGACCGCTTTCGAAACTCTGGTGGAAGCAGGATACTCTCCTTATATGGCATATTTCGAAGTATGCCACGAACTGAAACTTATTGTGGATTTGATTTATCAAGGCGGAATTGAAGATATGCACTACTCAATATCCAATAATGCCGAATACGGAGACTTAACAAGAGGACATAAGTTGATTAATTCAGATGTTAAAGAAGAGATGAAAAAGATTCTTGCCGATATTCAAAGCGGTAAATATGCGGAAGAATTTATGAACGAAATGGCTTCGGGCGGAAGTAAATTTAATGAATTAAGAGCCGTCTCAAAAAATCATTTAATTGAGAAAATCGGTTCAGAAATCCGCTCTGCTTTTAAATGGAATAAAGACGGACGGCTTATTGACAAGAATAAGAACTAGTCTTGTGGCTATCGGGATTTTCTCCTTGTGGCTTATGGAAATTAATTGCTCATTTCTTACAATGAATATGTATTTAATATACGGTTCATTAAATTGTAAAAAGGAGTAAGAAATGAAAAAAACATTATCCGTATTGGCTGTTCTGGGGATTGTTTCTTTCGCGGGAGTACAATCTGCAAACGCATTCGATTGGTCAAATTTGAACCCCGCATACTGGGGACACTGCCCGAAATGCGAGAAAAAGAAACCTGATTGTTCCTGCAAAAAGCAAAAATGTGATCCCTGCCAGACAGGTGCCGCAGCACCATGCGATCCATGTGCAAAGAAACAAAAATGTGATCCCTGCCAGAAAAAACAAAAATGCGATCCTTGCGAAAAGGTTTCCAAGCCTTGTCCTGTTCCGAGCGCAGCAGCACCTTGTGATCCTTGTAAAAAAGAAGTTACCCAGCCCAAACCATGTGATGCTTGCGACAGACTACAGGAAATGAATAAGTAATAAAAACCGGAGTTTTGCTCCGGTTTTTCTCCTCTATTTATGTGATTACAAATCCGAAATAATCTTATAAACTATATGTATTAAATGGGGAGAAATATGGCTAAATCAAATTTAAAAGAAAAGAAAGCCTCGCGAGGGCTGAAAGTTGTTGACAGCAATACCGTCAAAACTACTGCATACAGTGATATTAATTTGAAGCAATGGCGTAATTATGAACATATAAAAACCGATACTTTATGGGAATTCCCGTCACGCTTAAAAGAAGGCGGACATTCAAACGAGTATCACGGAAATTATATACCTCAAATAGCACAACAGATTTATGAACGCTTCACTAAAAAAAATGATATTGTGCTTGACTTATTTTTCGGTTCCGGAACTTCAGGCATAGAAGCCGTTAATATGAAAAGAAGATGTATAGGAGTTGAATTAAAAGAAGATTTAGCAGAGACTGTCTCTGAGAAATTTACGCCTAAACAGCTTGTAACCGACGTTAATATTATATGTGCAGATTCCGCAAGTGAAAATGCAAAAGAAAAAATAAAAGCACGGCTTGATGTTATGGGACGCAAACAAGCACAGCTTCTTATGCTTCATCCGCCGTACGATGATATTATTAAATTCTCTGATAAAAAGGAGGACCTATCTAATTGTGCAACAACGGAAGAATTTTATGATTTGTTTGAAAAAGTTGCTAAAAACGGATATGATTTGCTGGAAAAAGGCAGATTTGCCTGTCTTATAATAGGTGATAAATACGCAAACTCACAGCATATCCCGCTCGGGTTTGAATGTATGGCCAGAATGAACAAGCTGGGCTTTATAACAAAAGCTATTATTATAAAAGACATGCAAGGCAACGAAAGAGCAAAGGGAAAAACTGCTAACCTTTGGAGATACAGAGCTCTGGCCGGCGGATTTTATATCTTTAAACACGAGTATGTTATGGTATTTCAAAAAGTATGATTAAAGAGTGCGCCAAGGGATTGATTGTAAATTTTAAAATAATACCAAATTCATCTAAAAATGATTTGATATTAGGCGAAGATTTAATAAAAATTAAACTTACTGCGCAGCCGGTAGAAAATAAAGCTAACAAAGCTCTTATTCAATATTTGTCAAAGCTTTTAAAAATACCAAAATCAAATATTGAAATAATTCGCGGAGAAACTTCAAAAGAAAAGACCGTCTTATTTTCTACAACTGATTCTGATAAAAAATCTTTTATTATTTCTCAATTGACAAAATAGTCTAAAAAATATACTATATATATAGAAAAGGTTGTTTTTATGTATAAACGTTGGTATGATGTAGATCCTACAGTGAGTCTGGCAGTTAGTTTAATGCGGAATGCACATATAATGACGCAGTATGATTGCGCAGATTTGATAGTACAAAAATCGAAAGAAAACGGCTTAGATTTTTCGGAAAATATTTTGACGGATGCATTTACTTATGTTTTAAGACGCTGGTATGATACCGATCAAAAAATTGCGGAAGCTTTTGAATACTTAAAAGCTATGCCCCGGGAGCTTCAAAAGGAAGTTGCTCTTGAAATTATCAATCTTTTGCAGGAAGCAGAAACACATCATTAGGAAGTTATGGAAAATTTTATAAGCTTATGTACTAACCCTGCATTTATATCAGTTATTTTACTGTGTATTTTATGCATAAGAAAAGTCAATGTACTTCTTGCTATTATCATTTCAACAATCACGGCCGGTCTGCTTGCAGGTATGAATATAAAAGATGTTATGACTGTTTTTATCTCCGGCATGGGCGGAAACTCGGAAACAGCACTAAGCTATATATTACTTGGAGCATTTGCTGCAACAATGGCTCATTCCGGTTTTACGGATGTCATATCCGGCAAAATAACAAAAATTGTTAACGGAAATAAGCTTGTATTACTATCAATATTAACGCTTATTGCAATGGCTTCTCAGAACATTGTACCCATTCATATTGCTTTTATACCAATAATTATTCCTCCGCTTCTTGGGATTATGAATAAACTTGAAATAGACAGAAGAGCCGTTGCCTGCGTTCTTGCATTCGGACTAAAAATGCCGTATATCGCAATCCCCGCCGGGTTTGGTTTAATATTCCAAAATCTTATTGCTGATAATATGGTTCAAAACGGAGTAAATGTTCTGCGTAATGAAATATGGAAATCAACACTTATTCTTGGCTTGGGTATGATAGCGGGACTTCTTGTTGCAGTATTTATAACGTACAGAAAGCCCAGAATTTATACAGATAAACAGCAAGATAATACAATATCTGAAATAAAAAACTCAAAATTTAAACGGGAGCACCTGTTTGTTCTTCTTGCCGCTATTGCAACCTTTGCAGTACAGCTTCTTACACAATCTTTGCCTCTCGGCGCTCTGGTCGGGCTTGGCATAATTTTCTCATTCGGTGTAATACCGCAAGATAAAATGGATCACATGATGAATGAGGGAATTTATTTAATGGGATATATTGCATTTGTAATGCTTGTAGCTGCCGGATTTGCAGACGTATTAAAAGAAACGGGTGCGATAGATACACTTGTCAGCGGAATTCTAAGCATTTTGCCTTCAAACATATTACTATCTTCTTTACTCATATTGTTTGTAGGCTTATTTATCACAATCGGAATAGGAACTTCGTTTGGCACAATTCCTATACTTGCAGTCCTATTTATACCCGTATGTGTAAAAATGGGATTCAATACTCAGCAGATAGTTGTATTACTTGCAGCTGCCGCAGCTCTCGGAGATGCCGGCTCTCCGGCCTCTGATACCACACTTGGACCTACTGCAGGGTTAAATGCAGACGGGCAGCATAATCATATTTTTGATACCTGCATTCCCACTTTCCTGCACTACAATATCGCTTTAATAATATTTGCCTTGCTCGGAATCTGGCTTTTAGCTTAAACTTAGCTCAAAGAGAAATCGAAATCTTCTTGTACATTGCTTGAAAGCATAGATTTCATAGATTCCATATAAGCGTTAACTTCTTCCAATTCTGCACTTGCAGTAGTAATTTGTGCATCTAATGCAGTTTCCCATGCTGTTAATTGATCAAGTTCATCTTGAAATTTAGCTGTTATTCTGTTTACTTCTTCTTCAAAATCAGGGATTTCTGTATAATCAGTATATTTTTCCTGAAGTTCAGGGCTTTCTTCATATAAATTTTTAAAATAGCTTCTGTTAGCTCTGTCTTCAGCATTCTTTAAAGATTGAGCATCAGCCTGTGCATAAGTGGCAAGACTTTTTTGGCCTTGAAGCTGAGTAATTTCGAGGTTCAACTCATTTCTTCTTAATTTATAGCTTAAAAGTGTTTCGTTTAAATTTGCGATTGCCATCTTTGTTCACCATCTTTAAATCTTACATATATATAAAGTATTTAAAAATAATGCAATTTCAACGGCGTCTTATTTTGTTACAAAACTTTACAATCCTTTAGCATACCATTTTTATATGCATTTACGGCCAGTGTATCACATCTTTCATTGTATTCATGGCCTGCATGACCTTTTACCCATATAAACTCTACATTATGCGGTTCCATAGCCTTAAGCAGTCTCTTCCAGAGCTCAACATTTTTAACCGGCGTTTTCCCTGCTGTTTTCCAACCTTTTTTTATCCAGCCGTCTATCCAGTTATTATTGAATGCATCCGTAACATACTTACTGTCCGAATATAACGTTACATCACAAGACCGTTTCAAGGCTTCCAGTCCTGTAATTACAGCCAGTAACTCCATCTGGTTATTAGTAACGCTTCTAAATCCCTCTGACAATTCTTTTTCGTGTTTTATACCATCATTATCGGTATATACAAGAATGGTTCCATAACCCCCGGGGCCTGGGTTTCCGCTGCACGCACCATCTGTATATATGCAGACTTTTGTTTTCGCTTCCACTTATGCAGCTGCACCTTTAATTTCTGATATAAGATATTTAGCAACCCATTCAAAATCTTTGTTATTATTAGCAGCTTTTTTAATTTTTTTAACAGAAGCTTCTCCAATTCTGATAAGAGTCATAGCTACAACACCGCGTTTTACGCCTCTTACTATTTGCAATTGATTAACAAGTTCCGGTACTACAGCTTTACCTTGATCAACAAGGATATTTTCAATTTTATTTTTTGTTATATTATCTGCTGTTTCTAACTTGCCCAGAATTTCTTCTACTGATTGCATATCTTTCTCCTTCATATTTCTTTTGTTCTTTGCATTATCATTATAGACTAAATTTTGGCAGAATTAAGATTTCCTTACATAATCTTAATATGAATGTTAAGATTTAAAAACCCTTTTAGCAAGAGCATTATAGAGATTTTTCAAAATATTATTGTAACATTTTATTAAGAACTCATTTAAAAAGTGTAAAATGTACAAATTTTTTGTTTTTTATAGTAATATATAGAAGTTAGTAAAAATTGATTGGTGTAGTATTACACTGGTAGTAAAGGAGGCACATGAATTGACAATAGTATCATCTTCACTTGACGAGCTGGAAAAGCTTCATTTGGACAAAGTAAACTTAGGACAACATGTTCTTGCGGAATTTTTTGAGTGCGACCCTAATACACTCAACAGTAATGACAGAGTAGAAAAGTACATGATAGAAGCGGCTCTTGAGTGCGGTGCTACAATCGTTCAGAAGTGCTTTCATATGTTCAACCCCTATGGCGTAAGCGGCGTAGTCATTATTTCAGAAAGCCATCTGGCTATACATACATGGCCTGAACTCGGTTATGCCGCAGTAGATTTATTTACATGCGGTACGAAGTGTGACCCGAAAGTTGCATATGAATTTTTGAAGAAAAAATTTAACTCTAAAAAAGCTTCTTTTACCGAGCTTAAAAGAGGCATAATAGACAGAGAGACTTTAAAACTGGCAGAACAGCCTTTTGAGATTGCCGAGCAGTTTGAAGGTTAATAAGTTATTATATATTGTAAAAAAACAGCATCCTGATATCAGGATGCTGTTTTTTTATTTAAATCAATAATTTATCTTTCCATTGGTGCACCGATTCTATGGACTCTTATAAAGTTTGTGCGGCCGGTAATAAGTTTCGGAATTGAACCTATTATGATAATTCTTTCGCCTTTCTTAAAATCGGTTTTGGTTAAAATATAATCGTCTATTTTTAAAAGCAGATCCGCATCAAGAACAGTATCCCACTCTCTGCAATCTGCATAAATATCCCAGTATAAATTCAATCTTCGGCATGTAGATTCCATATCAGAGATTGCTATTATCGGCACAGTCGGACGGAGTTTGGAAAGCAGGCGCGGAGTATAACCGGTATGAGTAAAAGCAAGTATTGCTTTTGCATTCAAATCCTGCGCCATTTTTACAGCCGCATTAGAGATTGCCTGCGGTGAAAGTTCATATCTGTCATTCATTTCCAAATCAAGATTTGAAAGGCAGAAATTGCAAGTCTCAACATTTGAGGCAATTTTTCTCATCATTCTGACGGCTTCTGTCGGATATTTTCCCATTGCGGTTTCTCCTGACAACATAATCGCATCCGTACCGTCCAAAATTGCATTTGCAACGTCACTGGCTTCCGCTCTTGTCGGGATTGGTTCTTCTATCATTGATTCAAGCATTTGGGTTGCGACAATGCAAACTTTGCGTTCTCTGATTGTTTGGTCAACTATATATTTTTGTACAATAGGAACATCCTCTGGAGACATTTCTATACCCAAATCTCCTCTGGCTACCATGATACCGTCCGCAATTTTCAAAATTTCTTCAAGATTATCTACTGCCTGCGGTTTTTCTATCTTAGCTATGACAGGAATTCTTCCGCCGTAATCTTTTATACATTTTTTTGCCATTTCTATATCTTTTGCCTCTCTGACAAAAGAAAGTGCAATATAATCGGCGTCGTATTCAACGGCAAATCTTATAAATTCTATATCTCTTTCAGTAACAGCATTAAGACTTGCTGTCGCCCCGGGTATGTTTATTCCCTTAAGCGGTTTTATTTCTTCACCGTAAAGAACTTTTGTTCTGACTTTTCCGTTATCTACTCCCAAAACTTCAAGTCCTATCTTACCGTCATCAAGGAGTATTTTTTCTCCTTGTTTTACATCATTTGCGATGCCTTCATAATCAACGGGCACAATTTCTGTGTTACTTGTATCCGAAGTAGCTTCCAGTATGATTTCTTGCCCCGCTTTTATTGGAATTGGGCTTGAAATATTTCCAACTCTTATTTTGGGTCCCTGTAAATCCACGAGAATAGGAATGTAATACCCTATTTCTTTTGAAATTTTTCTTATATTATTAATGTTTTGGGCATGCCCTTCTTCGCTCCCGTGAGAAGTATTCAGCCTGAACATAGTGGCTCCTGCTTCTACAAGTTCTTTTATTTTTTCATAACTTGATGTCGCAGGACCAAGTGTAGCAACAATTTTAGTTCGTGCTCGTCTGATTTTTTTCTCTGTTTCCATTTTATAACCTCGACTATAGTGTAAACATACAACTTAATTATATAACAAAAAGGCGGAATGTAATTTATTCCGCCTTAAAAAAATTTTTATCTTTCAGTTGATTCGGAAAGTGTTTTTAAAATTGTATATGAAGCATCCCAGCCGCTTAAACCGCCTGTTGCTTTATATTTTGCAATTTCTTTCGCTCTTTCGGCTTTATTTTTTGCCTGTTCTTTATTAAACTTCTCTAACTTCTTTTTATCAGCATTTCTCTCTTCCGCTATCGGTTCGGCATAACTCAAGAAAGCTCTGTATTCCTGACACCCGTAACCGGCTTTTACTCTTGAAGGATAATTATATGTCATATAGTCAAATATGTTCATCGCTCTTTCCGTATTGGCAGGTTTTCCCTGTATAGCTTCCCAAGTACTCCCGGGCATTTTTGTTATAACAACAATCATTGCGAGCGGGTTGTAGTTAGTCTGCGCAAGAAGGTCAATACCTGTTATATCCGCTGCCTTTTCATCGTTAAGACTTGTTTTATTTGCAACATATTCACTGTTTGCAGCGGTTGAAATTATATTATCAGGGCTTAATTTGCTTAAAATTGCATTTTTTGCAGCGCTTCGCATTTTATTTTTTGCATAAGTTCCGTTTATAATATGTCCCATTTCATTTGCTATTACTGCTGCCACTTCACTGTCATTACCCGTGTAGGATAAATCGGTGCTTGAAATCTCTATTACATTAGTCAATGAGGTATTTGAATTATTGGTATATCCGTTAACGACCTTAAACGTTGTATTTGCAGGCAGATTATTCTTTGATATGATTGTTTTTCCCACTTCAGCAACCCTGTCTGCCGCAACCCATGTTGCCGCAAAAGACGGAGAAACCAATAATAGTGTTATAAACATTGAAATAAAAATCTTTTTCATAAAATCCTCCTTATTTAAATAATTCTCTTTCTGTTATTGCACACAAAATATGCCCGATTAAAATGTGACATTCCTGAATCTGCGGAGTATCATCAGACGGCACCTTAATTAAGAAATTGCATTTTTCATCCATTTCACAGGCTTTTTCCCCCGTAAGTCCGATTGTTACCATTCCTTTATTTTTTGCCTCTTCTAAAGCATTAATAATATTCGCGGAATTGCCTGAAGTAGAAAAACACAGGAAAATATCCCCTCTATTCCCCATTCCGTTTATCTGCCTTGCAAAAACATTTTCATACCCAAAATCATTACTAACAGCAGTTATAATTGAGGAATTGGTTGTTAAAGCATAAGCACAAAGCCCGTGACGATTAAGATAAAATTTTGAAACGAGTTCTCCGGCTATGTGCTGGGCATCGGCGGCAGAACCGCCGTTTCCTGCCGTTAAAACTTTATTTCCGTTCCTATAGGCCGTTATTATTGCATTTGCCGCATTGCCGATATTTTCAATTAGTCTTTTGTCATTTAGAATACGTTCTTTTGCCGTAATATTTCTTTTTATATAGTCCTCTATAAACATAAAAACTCCTTATCAAACCGGTAAAGCCATTATAGCATAAATGCTTCTTTTAGGTAACAAATCGTTTACAGAGGTTAGTTATTATAATATAATTATCGTATAGTAAGGAGAGTTATATGTTACATTATTTTTTAGGCTCATATATTGTTACCGTATTCGGATTTATCTGTGCTTATCTCTGGGGAGAACATGTACATAACGGAACAGGTCTTACTTGTATTTTTATAGCTTTTGTACTTGCTGTGCTTGAAGTCAGTTTATCTTTTGATAATGCGGTCGTTAATGCAATGAAGCTTGAGCGTATGTCGGAAAAATGGAGGCACAGATTCATTACCTGGGGAATTTTGATTGCCGTATTCGGGATGAGATTTTTATTCCCGCTTCTGGTCGTTGCGATATTTGCTAAATTGAATATATTGAGAGTTCTTGACATGGCATTAAATGATGTACATTCATACGCTCATTATCTTGAATTGACACATGCTCCTATTGTAGCATTCGGCGGAGCTTTCCTTTTAATGTTATTTATGGATTATTTTGTAGAGCAGGAAAAGAGTATTCACTGGCTTAAAGTTCCCGAGCTTATGCTGCATAAGTTGTCAAAATTTAAGGGGATTTGTACCCTGACGACACTTTTAACACTTGGACTTTTGATGTTTGAAATTCCGTCGGAGGTAAGACAGAGCGTATTTATGTCGGGTGTTTCAGGTATAATAACCTATCTGGTAATAGATGGACTTGCCGAATGGCTTGAAAAACGACAGGAGGAGAGAGCAAAACTTTGTGCTGATACAGTGAAATGTTCCGGTTTGGTAGGGTTTCTTTATCTCGAGCTTATTGACGCTTCATTTTCCTTGGACGGTGTTTTGGGGGCTTTTGCTCTCAGTAAAGATATCCTTATTATAACCATTGGATTGTTTATAGGTGCAATGTTTGTACGTTCTTTAACAATAATGCTTGTGGAAAAAAAGACGCTTGATCAGTATTTGTATCTTGAACACGGTGCTCACTGGGCTATAGGGACTCTTGCCATATTAATGTTTGTATCGACTTTCCATGAAGTACCTGAGGTTGTTACGGGACTGCTTGGACTGGCATTCATTGTAAGTGCCTTCATTTCATCCGTATTACATAACAAAAAGGTTAAGAATGAAGCTGAAAAATAGGGATTTATACTATGTTGGCGGTATCGTAAGAGACGAAATACTCGGTATAAAAAGTCTTGATACGGATTATTGTTTTGAAGGCGATGCAATAGAATTTGCGCGCAAAGAAAAATTAAATATTGTTCGGGAAAATACTGCTTTCGGAACTGTAAGAATCATTCTTAATAATTCACAAATTGATATAGCTTCAACACGAAAAGAATCTTATCCCAGAAAAGGTCATCTGCCCAAAATTGAAAAAATAGGCTGTTCATTAAAAGAGGATTTAAAACGCAGGGATTTTACGGTTAACGCTATGGCAAAAAGAACTACCGACGGGGAGTTAATTGATTTTTTCGGCGGAGAAGAAGATATAAGACAAAAATGCTTGAAGATTTTACATAAAAACAGTTTTATTGATGATCCTACAAGAATTATCAGAGGTTTGAAGTTTTCGGTACGTTTCGGTTTCCAATTGGATAATGAAACATTAGAGCTCCAAAATAAATATTTGGAGAATATAAATTACGATATCAGCTGGCACAGATTAAAAAAAGAATTGGTTGAAACTTTTGGACTTAATAAACAAAAGGCTTACGATAAATTTATAAATGAAGGAATATACAAACTTCTCGGCAAAAACCAAAAAATACCGCCTATAGAATGGAATATTGAAGAAATTATGTCTGAATATCCATCTAAATATACCTGGCTTGTATATCTCAGCCAGTTTGATTTGTCTAATCTCGAGCTTACAAGAGCGGAAAAGAGAATTCTTGAATGGAAGGAGCGGCTGCTTAACGAACCTCCGGCTAATAATACTCCGTTTGAAAGTATTTTAATACATAAACTTATGGTGTGCAGATGATAAAATTTCCTCATTTAAGATTTGTTTTTAATCCTCTTATCAGGTATTGGGCAGACAATCTCGGGAAATTCTGCGGCATTAATCAATTGGAACGAGAAACTCCCGTAATAGTTTCCCTTACGTCTTACGCGGAGCGGTTTAATGACCTTGTCATTTCTTTATATTCATTGCTTGACCAGACAATAAAACCCGACAAAATTATATTATGGCTGAGTGATGAATTTGAAGGGGTTAATGATTTACCATATGAAATTACAAGATTTATTAAAAACGGCTTGGAGATAAGGTTTGTAAAAGACATAAAATCTTATACAAAAGCCATTTATACCTTTAAAGAATACCCGAATGCAGTTATCATTACCGCAGATGACGATGTCTATTATCCCAGAAAATGGCTTGAAAAACTTTATTATTCATATATCGCACATTCAGAAGATATTCAGGTTCATCGTGCCCACCGTGTAAAAAAAACCGACAAAGGGATTGCACCGTATGAAAGCTGGGGAAAGCATGTAAACGAAGAAACGGCACGTTTTGACAATTTTTTGACGGGAGCAGGCGGGGTTTTGTATCCTCCGGCTTGTTTTTCCAAAGAAGTTTTAAGAGAAGATATTTTCTTAAAATATGCTCCGTATGCAGACGATATATGGTTTTGGGTTATGGCACTCATTCACGGCAGAAAAATAAGGGTTGTAAAAAATCATGTAAAAACATTAACCTGCACAAACATTTGGCGAAATATTTTTAAAGCAGGCAAAACTCTATATGAAAAAAATTCTAAAGGGCAAAATGATATTCAGCTGGAAGCTCTTTTGAATTTCTACGGACAAAATGTTTATCAAAAAATGGATTTGGAGTAAAATTACGGAATGGAATTAAGTATTATTACGCTTACATATAACAAACTAAAATATACAAAAATGTTTATTGAAAGCCTGTATAAATACACAAAAAATTTTGAACTGATAATCGTAGATAACGGTTCAACCGACGGAACAGTTGAGTATTTGAAGTCGCTTGACAATGTCAAACTCATTCTTAACTCCGAAAATCAGGGGTTTTCTAAAGGTAACAATCAAGGTATAGAAATTGCACAGGGAAATTATATAGGTTTTCTTAATAATGATATTTTGCTGTATCCTAACTGGTTTGAAGAGTGTAAAAAAGTGTTTGCAAAAGAAAATACCGCAGCTTTTGTATCTCCCAGACATATAAATCCGCATTTTGACAATACAGATGAGAAAAAATATATTAAGTTTTTTCAGAAGAACTTTAAATACAAAGAACCTTATGAAAAGAATTTTGACGAGTGCGTTTTCTCCTGTGTTGTTACAAAACGCAGCATTCTTGATAAAATCGGAGTCTTTGACGAAAATTATTCACCGGCTTTTTTTGAAGACAACGATATAAAATATCGGGCTATTCTGAATGGTTATGGAGTTTATACCGCAAATACGGTATGCTTTTATCATTTCGGCTCAATTACATCTGCAGAACTTGATTTTAATCTTATAAAAAACCGTAATTATTACTATAGTAAATTTCCTTTTGCCGAATATTTGTTTGTATCCGGCAGAGACAGAGATATTTATAAACGAATAACTGCCGACATGAATCATTTTCCTTTGAATATTATATATTCAATATTTGTACTCGGAAGAAAGATAAAAAATCGGTTTTATAAAATTTTAAAGAGGCGAAAAATTTGAAAATATTATTTGACGCAACAGAGATTTCTTATTATTTAGAAGAATCGGGACATCGTGCCGGAGTATTTTTTGTTGCATTAAATATTTTTAGAGAATTAAAAAAGAGAAATATTGAACTTGTTTTTTGCTGCAATTTTAAAAGATATTATTTTTTAAAAAAGGTAATGAAAGAAATTGAGGAATTTCAGGACATACGCCTTTTAGAAGAACATTCGCCCGTTAATCTTTTCTTGGCTAAATTAAACTATGCCGCAAAAAAAATGCCTTTGAAATTACAATACGGTATCTTAAGTCTCTGTAGGTATTATGAGAATCTTTTTTATCGAAAATCCGGAAAAAATTTGGAAGATTTAAAAGATTACACTATTTATTTCAGTCCGTTCACACCGCCCAATGCTGAAATTATGCAGACAGCTCATCTCAAAAGATTCATGATGCTGCATGATGTTATTCCGATTCTGGAAGAGGGGAAAATTCCGCAAAATAAGAGGCTTTGGTGTTACAGACTTTATAATTCCATAAATGAATATGATTTTTATTTTGCAAATTCTGAAAATACCAGAAACGATGTTTTGAAACACTTTCCGCAGGTAAAGCCCGGGAATATAAAAACGATTCTTCTGGGTGCAAGCGATAATTTCAGACCTTGTAAAACAAACAATTCCAAATATATATTTTCACTCTGCACACTTGGTAAGCGGAAAAATCTTATTTTTGCAATCCGAAACTTTTTTGAATTTATAAAACGCTATAAAATTAATGATTTGTATCTGGTTTTGGGCGGAGGAGTATGGAAAAAATTTGAAAAAGAACTTTATCAAGCAATCGGAGAGTTTGATAAGTCAAAAATAATTTTTAAAGGATACGTAAAAGATGAGGAACTTCCTGAACTTTATTCGAATGCTTTGATGTTCATTTACCCCTCTTTGTATGAAGGTTTTGGGCTGCCCGTACTGGAAGCGATGAAATGCGGATGTCCGGTAATCACATCCGACACATCGTCGCTGCCGGAGGTTATAGGAGATGCCGGAATAAAAATTAACCCTGCCTGTGATGAAGAATTAATAGAAGCATATAAAAAAATGTATTATGATAACTTTTTCAGAGAATTGTGTTCAGAACGCGGCTTGATAAGAGCAAAAAAATTTACCTGGGAAAAATGTGTATCGGAACTTTTGAAGTTTATAGAAGAACACTGCTAGTTTTATCTTTCCTCCATTTATTCTTAAATGTAAAATATCCCATAAATACTGCAAATATAGCTGCTATACAACCTGCTAAAACTTTAATTTTAGATGTGCCGGATTTTTTTTTACCTGATAAATACAATTTTTTTGCATTGTTATAAAATAAATCATCTATAATTTTCTCAGCTTCTGATTTTAAATCTTTGTCATTTCTTATTGATGCTTTTATTTTTTCAACAAAATCCGTATATGCATCTATTGCTGCATCTCCTTTGAACCTTGCAAGCGGAGCATCTGTTCCAAACATAAGTCTGAAAGACTGGTCACCATATTTCCAGTCCTTTTCGCCAATACCTTTCAGACGTTTTATGGCCTTCACAATATGTTCCTGCGGCTGATCGATATCAACCCAGGAAATATCGGCATACAAATTAGCATCACCTTTTTTAACAGATTCTACTAAAATATCAGTAGCTTTATCATGAGCTCCCTTCCAGCCGGCTCCTAAATGAGCCATAACAACAGGGGTTTTAGGATATTTTCTTGCCAGAGAGTATATATTTTCAGGATCAGATATATGTTTTATACCCGAATTAACTTTTCCATCCGAAAGCGTATTAACCTGACTGTGAAATAAACAGGGAAGATTATTTTTAGATGCAAATTTCATATAGGGTTCGTATTTTTTATCAGACAAACTTAATTGTTGTATGTCAGAATGAAATTTTAGTCCCTTAAAATCATCAGGATAAATTTTAAAAAGCTTTTTTATATTTTCTGCATTGCCTTCTTTCGGATTACAAGAAGCTAAAAGCAAATAATGCCCGCAATTTTTAAAAAGTTCCAAAGCGGACTTATTTCCTTCAAACTCGCCCTTCTTTCCGTGCAATACGTCTAAATCGGATACAATCATTTTTTCAACAGTATCTTTGTTCGGAAGTTGGGATTTTACAAAAATATCAAGATCATTTTTGCG
>CALUPJ010000006.1 GCA_944322555.1 Candidatus Gastranaerophilales bacterium
GACAGTTTATGTTATTTTCTGATGTAATATATGTTTGTTTAAAAAGTCTATAATATTCTAAAAGTAAAACTGTATCTGACTTTTTAAGTTCTTCAATCAACTCTTTTATATACTTCAAAAAGTTCGAACTTCGCCGCTTTACGCCCATTTATGCGTTTTAGTTGTAAATTCTGGTAATTTCAGGTTATCGAAACATTATCTGATGCGGTAAATCTATGACTTACCGCATTCTACTTTAATATTAACAATATCGACAACACTAGCAAAAAGAAAAATTCTGAAGTTTTGGTTTAATAAAAGGAAAATCAAATAACATGTTAATAAATGCTGCTCAAGTATATTCTTTATTAGGAAGTAATAAATCTTTAGTTCCGCTGCTTGTTAAAGATTCTTTTTCAAGCTTGGGTATGGTCACAAGTTCATACATAACAGGCAAAGAAGAGGGGGCTGACAGGCTTATTGATGAGGTGGGAACTGAGATTGTATGGCTTGGAGGAGTACCGGGTTATAAATGGTTATTTGATAAAACTGTTTTTAAACTTGCAAGGCTTGATAGTAAGTTTGATGCGAGAAATTTAAAAAATAAAGACATTTTTCAAAAAACAATTGAATATGCTCCGGATGATAAAGTCAAAAAATCAATACAAAATATTGAAAGTAAGCAGCAGCTATTTAAAAAACTTGCTGCTTCAAAATTTCTTGTATCAACAACTCTTGCGATTGCAAGCTACATTATATTGACAAAATTAAAACAGAAATATACCAAAAAACAAATAGAAAAGCACCTTATAGATGAATTTAATACTCAAAAAGCCCGGACCAAGCAACAAAACCCGCCTGCCGATAACAAAAATCAAACTACCGCTCCGGCATTCAAATCTTTAGGTTCAGTAGCTGAGAATTTAGCATATAATTCCGTAAAAAATATGTGGATTGTTGACGGAGCGATTACAACGGAGAGATTAGCTGATTCAAGAAGCCCGCAGGAATTTTTCGGTTATGCAGTAAAAGAAGGATTTTCTTTATGTTTTCTGTATTATGCGGGAGGAAAAATCCAGAGCCTGCTTGAAAACAGAGCACTGAAAAAGCATAATCGCTCGATTGCTTTAGAATCAACTATACTTGAAAATAATTATATTAAGAAAATCTTTTCTGACGGGTCTGTTAAAGATAGTTTTAAAATGTTTGACAAAATAAAATCCGCTTCTTTAAAAAATAGCAAGACGCAAAAAGATGCTCTTGAGTTATATGATTTTCTTCACAATAATCCTGAAAATGCTATTGTAAAAACTGCAAAACAAGCAAAAATCATTACATCTTACAAAGGTACAGACAAAATTGATACAAGAGCATATATTGATTTAGAAGAAATCGAAAAACTGAAAAACTCTCTTGAAGAGCTTTATAAACAGTATACGGATTCAAGAAAAAAAGGTGAATCTACGGAAGAGTTTTTTAAAAGTCTTAAAAAATTAAAGAGAAGTGCCGTAATAACAAATATAGGGAGTTGTATTTTGGCATTAGGTGTATTAGCTCCGGCGATAATGCTGGTAAAGAGAAAGCTTTTTGACAGAGATTCTGAATTTCAGACTAAACGCGAAATTAGAGATAAATTAGTTAAAGAAGGTGTTATAAGTTTGTAGGTTGATTTGTATGTAAATACTCATTATTAATAATTAATTTTTTTAAATCTGCAGATTGTGGCAAATTTTAGTTAACCGCAGCAAAATATTATTCTAAAGTTCCCATTTTCTGCGGAGTCTAAGCAATATATTCTTACGCTTCATATCTTTTATTGCAAAATTAATATTCTCTCTGAGTTTTTGTGTACTTTTCCCCTGTCTCATGGCAATACCGTACGGCTCGCGTGAATATCTTTTAGGAAGAAGCCTGACCGATTTATCCTCAAAAACAAATCTGCTCAAGATT
The DNA here is from genome assembly GCA_944322555.1 of Candidatus Gastranaerophilales bacterium. GTDB lineage: Bacteria > Cyanobacteriota > Vampirovibrionia > Gastranaerophilales > Gastranaerophilaceae > CAG-196. The sequence continues at coordinate 1,930 of CALUPJ010000006.1, forward strand.
GTATCGTCAGAAGTTAAGGCATTTATTTTTCCGGCTTTCAGAGCTTCAAACGCAGTTCTGTAATTTCTAAACCCTATAATATTGGCATCGGGCACAAGATTCAGCATATTTTTTTCCGCAGTTGTACCGTAAACTACACCGACATTTTGCCCCGCCAAATCAGCAATGGAATTTATCTTACTGCTTGATTTTACAAGAAGTGCCTGTCCTGCATAATCATACGGAATTGAAAAATCTATTATCTGCTCTCTCTGCGGAGTTATCGTAACCGTTGCAACTACAATATCAAGTTCACCCGTAGAAACCTTCATCATTCTGTTGGCCGGCGTAACAGGGAAAAAGTCTACAGCATTAGGATTTTTGAGAATATATTGAGCTATATATCTTGCCAAATCAGCATCATACCCTTGCACCTCCCAATCTTCATCATAAAATCCAAAAGGCTTGGAATCAGTATTAATCCCTACTCTTAATTTTCCGCGTTTTAGTATTTGTTCATACAAATCAGGCTCTTCATATTTTTCCGGTGCAAGCACAAAAAAATAGAATGCCGTAAGTACCAAAAAAATTAATGTAAGGATAATTCCGAGTTTTTTCATTGCGCTAACTTTGGTTTCCTTCCGCAGGATTTGTCCTCATCGCAATAGCCAAGACGTTCACATTTGGGCACAAGATATGGTTTCAGCCATGGTTCTTCTTTTATAAGTTCATCACACATCATTTTAATCATTGTTCTGATTTCGTATTGAGCCCGTGTACAAAGTCTGAGATTTGCGAGATGAATCATTTCCCGGAGATTTAAACTCGCTACAATAGAGCTTGCACATGCATTCGGAAGAACCGCCCTTGCATCCTCCGCCGGAACTCCTGCTTCCGTAAATTCACTGTATACTTTTGAAATTTCTTCCATAAAATCTGTAAATTTCTTTTTTAAATTCTCATCTCTTGCAATTGTAGGCGGAATTATATAATCAAATTGCCCTTTTTCTTTCACATAACGTTGAGATTTCTGCGAAAAAGACATATGACGATGTCTTACAAGCTGGTGGGTACAAGCTCTTGAGACATTGGAAATTGCAAAAGTAACCTGTATATGTTCAATAGTCGAATAATGTCCTGAAGATATAACTCTCTCTATAAGGGTAAGCATCTTCTCTTCATCATCTGTACTGTTATATATTTCATACGGAGACAGGGCGCTGTAACAGGTTCTGCATGCCGTATATATAGTCTTAAGCATATTCTCCGGTTTTGATATCAAATGTACCACCGGTTTATTATTCTCTTCCATACTCTCTTCCTTTTAAAAAATTATTACATAGCCCCTGTTGCAAAACTTGCAGCTTCTTCATACGGGTTTTCAACTCCCGCACTTTGTGCGGCTTTAAATGCAGTTTCAAAAGCTTTGTCCGAGTTTTCAGCAATTTGCGGGTTTTCAAGCAAAGCTTTTAAATCATGATTGACATCATCTGCTCCTTTAAAAAGCATAGAGCGTCCGAGCGCTTCCGCTTTAGGGTCGGAAAAGTCCTGAATTTTAGGCATATTTTCTTTTTCCGCAGCTTCTTGCGGAACTTCCTGCTGCGGTTTTTGAACTCCGTTAAAGTTTACCTGATTAACACTAAATTTTGGACCATTTATTTCACTCATATGCATTACCTCGTTATTCTATAATTATCAATTATATCATATTATTTGATTAATCAACCATCCATTTGTTCTAAACCGCAAAATTAATTTTTTTTGCTAGTAAAATGGAAATTCTTTACAAAAATTTACTATTTATATTGATTTTGTTATAATCTTCTTATGGATAAAGATATAGAGTCACTTCAACAAATATTAAAATCCGATCCTTCAAATTTTCAAGCCCGACGGGAATTATCGATATTACTCGTAAATAACGGTTTCAATGAAGAAGCGGAAGGTAATTTAAAATATCTTATAAAATACTTTCCTGATGATGCCGAACTTTATTATAATTTAGGAATTGTGTATGAAAAACTCAAGAATTTTCAAAAGGCTAAAACTTGTTATGAAAAAGCAGTAGAGCTTTCTCCGCAGGAGGATTTTTATTACAATCTCGGTGATGTGCTTGTTGAGCTTAAGGAATGGGATGAAGCAATTAAAGCCTTCAGAAAAGTACTTGAGACAGATTCCGGCGATGGAAATTGTTATTTCAACTTAGGACTTTGTTATTTCAATAAAGATGAAAAAAACCTTGCTCTTGATAATTTTCAAAAAGCGGTTAATATCAACCCCAAAGATGTTTTTGCATACTTTTATCTCGGGTATATTTATCAAAATGACGGGCTGACAAATTTTGCAATCGAAAGTTACCAAAAGGTTCTCGAAATTTCACCCGATTACAGCTGGGCATATTTTAATCTGGGTTCGATTGCTTTCCGGAACGGAAATATTGAAGAAGCAAAAAATTATTTACAAAAAACTCTGGAATACAATCCAAATGATATTGAGGCATACAAGCTTCTGGTCAAAATATGTCTTAAAGAAGGCGAGACGGAAGAAATTCTTGAAATTCTGCATACATCACTTGAAAAAGAAGAAAACGGAGATTTATACTATTGTCTTGCAAGAGTATACAAGTATATCGGCGATTTGGAAAAATATTGCGACAATCTTGCCCGGGCACTTAAAAATCCATATACTTTAACTTTTCAGCATAATATAGTTGAGCAGGAATTTCATGCTACGCAAGAAAAATTAAACAGGCGGGAGGGAATTGCACCTGAAACCGAAATTGAAGAATATGAAGAAGAGTCCGTTGATGAAGAAAACAGCGGAGAGACAGACGAAAACACGGGTGAAGATTCCGAAGAAAACGAAGAATTTGATAACTCAATTGAAGATTATGAAGAAAACGGCGAGGAGGATTCCGAAATCATAACGGATGAGGAAGAATAAAATATGTTATCGAAAATACTTATTAAGAACTATATCCTGATAGACAAAATTGAACTTGATTTTTCCGGCGGTTTAAACATTATAACCGGTGAAACCGGAGCCGGAAAAAGTATTCTTATTAATGCCATTGATATTGCCTTCGGGGCAAAAGCCGGTAAAGAAGTTATAAAGACAGGTTCTGACAAGGCAGTAATTGAACTTACCGTTATAAACAAGAAACAAAATCTTACCGGATTATTTGAAGAATACGGGATTGATAATAACGGAGAAGAAATAGTTATATCAAGAGAGATTACACAAACAGGTTCACGTTCCAGAGTTAACGGCTGTCTGGTTAATCAGGACTTTATGAAAAATTTCCGTGAACTTTTTCTTGATATACATTCCCAGCATCAGACATACTCGTTTTTACAACCCAAATATCATATTACTCTTTTGGATTCTTATACTAAAGATTCCAATCTTGAGCTATACAAAAACGGATATAATGAATACAAAGTGATGCTGGAAAAACTTGAAGAACTCAAATCTGCTGCCGACAAAACAGAAGAACAAATTGATTTTTTAAAATTTCAGCTTAATGAAATTGATGAAGCTCACATAACATCTCTGACGGAGGATGAGGAACTTAATAATGAGCTTTCCGTATTGGAAAATGTTGAGAAATTAAAAGACCTGACAGGCTCCTCTTACTGGTCAATTTCCGGTGATGACGGTTCGGTTTTGGATGGTTTGATGCAGATTAAGACTAATATATCCAAGGCCGTTCAAATGGACAGCTCGCTTGAAACAACAGAAAGTACGCTCATAGAAGCAATCGAAGCGCTCAAAGAAGTTTCTTCAACATTAAGAGAATATTCCAATTCGCTGGATAATGATGAAGAGCGTATAAATAATATTCAGGAACGTTTGTTCATGCTTGATAAATTAAAACGTAAATACGGCGGAACACTTGAAAAAGTTCTGGCACAGGGAGAAACGTTCAGAAAAGAACTTGAAGGTATTGAGTTTTCAACACAAAATATTGAAAATTTAGAACAGGATATTAAATCTCTGCGTGAAAAACTGCAAAATCTTGCGGAAGAAATCTCCGAAACAAGAAAAAAGAATGCTTCTGTTCTTTCCGCACTGATTGTAGAAAAGCTTGAAAAACTTGAGCTTCCGAAAGTAAAATTTGAAATCGCGTTTGAGAAATGTGAACTTTCACCAAACGGCTGTGATAAAGTTGAGTTTTTGATTTCAACAAATATATCCGAAGGGCTGAAACCGCTTGCCAAAGTTGCATCAGGCGGAGAAATATCAAGAGTAATGCTTGCGATAAAAACCATTTTTGCCGAAAGTGACAATATTGATACGATTATCTTTGATGAAATTGATACGGGAATTTCCGGAAAAACTTCTCAATCCGTTGCCGATGAAGTTAAAGAACTTTCGGGATTTATGCAGATTGTTATGATAACTCATCAAGCTATTATCGCTTCAAAATCAGACAGACATTTTTATGTAAAGAAAACTCAGGATGATAAAACCAGTGTCAGCATTTCCGTACTTGAAGGCAAAGAAAAACTTAATGCCGTTGCAGAACTTGCAGGCGGCGAAATTACCGATGAGTCTCTCAAATTTGCACAAACATTGATGAATTAGAATTATATTATCTTTTTTATATACAACTTTTCCCAACCCGAAACTTCACAAACAAAAGCGTATATGTTATTATTTTTATTATAAGAAGAGGATAGAGAGATATGAAAAATAAAAAAGGGTTTACTTTAGCAGAAACATTGTTAACTCTGGGAATTATAGGAATTGTAGCCGCTCTGGTTCTTCCAATGGCAAACTCTCTAAGACCGGATCAAACCAAAATAATGTACCTGAAAGCTTTTGATTCAACCAGTCAGGCAATGCGGGTTCTGGCAGCAAATACCAGATTGTTCCCAATATTTAACAATGCAGGAACCAATTGTGAAAATTATCCTTTTTTAAATACCGATATTCCAAACGACCCTAAATATAATAACACGAATCCGCAGCTATATCGGGGACAGCTAAAATTATGCAGCTTGTTTGCGGAGAGTCTGGGAGTTGAAGCGCAAAATGCAAACTGTAATGCCATGCCATATAATGAAGCTTCACTTAGTTTAGAAGAATTTGATGAATTTTTTAATATGACACAAACTTTTACAACACCAAACGGTATGCAGTGGCTATATTCTCCTGTTGAGTTTCATACTAACGGCAACCGGTTTAGAGACGATGTGTATGTAGACATTAACGGTAATGACAGCCCCAATTGCATATATAATATTGACTCTTGCCTACAGCCTGATCGGTTTAAATTTTTTGTATATGCTAACGGTGTCGTAGAACCTGCAGACCCTGTAGGAGTCTTTTACACTGAAACAAGAACAAGCCTGGGACGGCAAAGACTCCAAATTGAAGAAGAAAACTATCCCGCAAGTAATAATGCTTTAGAATTTTTACAATAATAAAAAAAGACTCTGATGAAATTCAGAGTCTTTTTTATTTAAACTTTTCACCAAACCTAAGCACGTTTGCT
>CALUPJ010000007.1 GCA_944322555.1 Candidatus Gastranaerophilales bacterium
TTATGTGGCATGCGGAAAAAATTCTCTTGCGTCAAAAATATTTTATGCTAAGATAAAAATACAGCAGAAGAAATTAAGCCCTGGTAGCTCAGCTGGATAGAGCAACCGCCTTCTAAGCGGTAGGTCAACGGGCGATAAAAACAAAAATTTGACAATTAAATAGATAACAAGATATGCGTCTGTAGCTCAGCTGGATAGAGCATCTGCCTTCTAAGCAGAGGGTCCCGCGTTCGAATCGCGGCAGGCGTAAATAAAAAGAGATAGGAAGAACCTATCTCTTTTTATTTCTGTTTCGGTAAAGATGAGAACACCTTTTGCGTTTGAGCGCGAGTGATCTGATGGCAGAGTAGCTTTCTATGGAAGAGGCATAGCTTCTTCCATAGAAAGTCTGCAGACCCGTTAAACACGATCTAATTTCTTCATCTCTTTAGTAGTATTGTGCAAGAAATTTTGATAATAAATATTGTTTGCATAAGCGTTGTTTCTCAAATATTGAGGATAGTTTTTATAGATATGCTCATAGATATTTACCATTCTTTTTGTTGCTAAAGGATAATAATGACACCATTCATAGCGTGTCTGGGCAAGTGTTTTGCTGTAAATTGTAATCAATGCAAGCGGATTGTAACCGGCATTTACCATATAATCTACTGCTTTTAAATCTGCTTTGTTTTCTTTTGGTCGAGGATTAAAGGAATAAGCTGCATGAGAGAAGAATCCTCTAAATAAACCTTTGTAAGAATTTTCACTCATAGCAATTGCATGGCTTAAAAGTCCTGCTAATTCATCTTCATTGTCGGTTAAATTCAAAACATCACCATAAACCCACAATACTCTGCCCGTATAATCCAAACCAATATTTTCCGGCTTGTAATCTAATGTTGCTCTGGGATTTTTGATAGAAAATGAATATTTAAACACAGTAGTTTATTTCCTAACCCTATATAAACAACTGAAACAACGTATGATACTCGCAGACCAAATGATACAACGGAAGGTTTGTGTGCGCTAGTTAGAATAGAGTAAGAGGTAATATAGACAATGATAACTACGAACAGGTTTATTAAATTTTATGTTTCTTATATAATTAAGCTATGCAAGTAGATATTTTTCTATTAAAAATTTTATTTTTATTTTTTCCTGGAATAATAGCATATTTTATTGTTGAACTATTAACAGAAACAAAATCTAAAAACTCTTTATATCATGTTTTAAACATTTTTGTTCTCGGTGTTTTATCATATTCAATAACCCATGTAATATATAGAATTTTTAATTGGTTACTACATTTTATTCACTTGAATATACAAACAAAATTTTTATCACTCTATATAGATTGTTCAAATTTTGTTATTAATACTAATTTTATCCAATGTTTATTTAATGAAAATAGTTCTATCGCAATGGGGAATATTATTTTTGTGACTTTTATAGCCGTAATTTTAGGCTTAATTATAACCTATATTATACAGCGTGGTTTGATTCATAAATGGGCTCAAAAACACGATATATCAAGAAAATTTAGTGATAGTACTGTTTGGGGTTATATATTTAATTCACAAGACCTGAGTCAGTGGATTACTGTAAGAGATATAAAAAATGATTTAATGTTTCAAGGATGGTTGTCTGTATTTTCAGCTGAAAATAAAAATAATGAGTTATTTTTGACTGACGTTAGGGTATTTAAAAATTCAACAGGTAAATTTTTGTATGAAACGTATGGTCTATATATAACAAGATGTGAAAATGATATTACAATAGAATTTTATAAGCCAGAGGAGGAAAAAAATGAAGGAGAATAAAACAATAAAAGCTATCAACGGATATACCAAATTTAATGAAGGTTATGAAAAAAAAGGCGGTGTAAATACAGATAAAAAAACGCCAAGACCCGCAGACCCAAAACCTCAATCATCCCAAAATAAAAATTAATACGATGATAGAGATTCAAGTGACGCTATAACTCTAAAAATAAATAATTAAGCTACCTAGTTATGGAATACCAAGCTCCACGTCCTTTTGAGTGCATAATTAAATAATTTTTATTGACAAGGTTTGATAATGCTTTTTTAAGAGTGTTTCTGTTTGCTTTCGTAAATTCAAGCAATTTTCTATTTGTACCACGCTCATTTTGTTCAAAATATTCTAAAATTTGCATTTCAAGTTCTGTTAAATTTTCTGAATTTAAGTTTATATCTTTTTCGTTAAGTTTATGCTCAAGCCTTATTTTTTGTTTTTGCAAAGATTTTAAAAAGAATATTAACCAAGGTTCATAGTCAGATATATCATTTTTTAGTGTAGTCTGTGTTTGTCTTAATGCTCTATAATAGCCTTCCTTGTTATCTTCAATAACAGCTTCTAGTGAACTATATTGCATGTAATTATATCCGGCTTTCAATAATAACAAACAAGTAATTGCACGGGAAAGACGCCCATTTCCATCTTCAAAAGGGTGAATTGCAAGAAAATTAACAATAAAAATACCTATTACAATTAATGGGTGATAATATCTATCTTCAAGATTTTTTCTTGTCCAATTAACTAATTCTTCCATTTTTAATGGTGTTTCAAATGGAGTTGCGGTTTCAAAGACGATTCCTAGTTCATTGCCTTCTGGCGAATATGCAGCAACTGCATTAGAAATCTTTTTATAATTTCCTTTGTGTCTTTCGTCTTTTGTTGAATATTGCAAAAGGATTTTATGCAACTGCTTTATATAATTTTCTGAAAAAGGTATAACTTCCCAATCTTCAAATATTGTATCCATTAACCGTGCATACCCTGCAACTTCTTGCTCATCACGGGTTGCGAAAGACTGTTTTTTTATATTTGATAACAGTTCTTCAACCTGTTTGTCACTAAGTCTATTGCCTTCAATACGATTAGAAGATCCGACACTTTCAATAGTTGCAACTTTTTTAAGTGTTTTTAATCTTTCATGTGATAATTGTCCTAATAATTTCCAGGAACCCTTAAATTCATCAAGCTCTGAAATTATAGATAACATTTGATTTGAAATTTTTATACTTTCTTCATTAATCATTTTTATCCGTTTGTTTATCCAAAAATATCCAATTTTATCCAATTATACCCATAAATATCTTTTTTGTAAATAGCAAAAATAAATTCGCCGATATGGGCAAATATAAAATATAAAAAAATACGGAATTTTTCTATGACTCCGATTAAAGGAGGCTAAATGTGAAGTTTATTCCTCTCTCACCCTTAGGTAAAATCACTGGTGAACATACCATGAAGTGGAATAACGGTATGTATACAGTGCCTGTATATAATTTATGGGAATAAAAGAACCGTAGGTTCAATTGTGAAACTCTTTGAGCGTGGAGGAAATCCGGAACAATCGCAGCAGGTATAAATAGAAAAAGAGCTTAAAAATAAATTCAAACCAAGTCTTAAAAAGTAGAAATATCAGCAGATTGTGTGCTAAAACTTGATGAAACCGCTCTGGTTATTTTATCCAAAGATAATGTTGTCAGGGTTTAAGCAATGATAAAAACATGCATAAATAGAAGTTTTACTATTTGAATTATGTTTTGATTAAGCTTGGAATATTTTTAAGTTTTTACGAGTTGCCATATCTATTTTAGGGTAGGATTATTTATATGAAAGTAATCGCAGAGCCGGAAAAAGCTGGTACAAACAAGACCTGCCGGTTTAATAAAAGAAGTTCTTGTACTTTGTGTTAATCTACAACAAGGTAATTTAATTTATTCCTAACCTTTTTATAATGAGTACATGTCTAAATCAAGATACAAAAAGAGAGAGATTAATACGCTTATAACATATGCTCAAAAGGGAGATACAAAAGCTTTGGAGGAGTTAATCAGGCGTATTCAAAAAAATGTCTTTACTATGTTCAGTTATTTGACAGATAAAAGGTCAGATATTGCGGATTTGACACAAGAAGCTCTTTTAAAACTTGCCAAAAATATTCACACACTTAAAGATATTAAAAATTTTAAATCCTGGCTGGGGCAGATAGTAACAAATGTTTTTTATGACTATTTAAAGAAGAACGCTAAAGATAAAAATCTGGATTTGAATAATGATAAGTTACTGGAGATAAAGGATAAGATAGGTTGTGAACCCGGCGAAAAATGTTTGTTTTCTGAAATGGAGAAGCTAATAAAAGCTGCTCTTTTAAGTCTGCCTGATAATCTCAGGATTGTAATTGTGTTGAGGGAATATGAAGGTTTAAGCTATGAAGATATATCAAAGATAACCAATACAACACTAGGAACGGTAAAATCCCGTATTGCACGGGCGCGTTTGAAACTTCAAAAAGAGTTAAGGGAATTTATTTAGGGAGGAAAATGTAGTGGAAATTACTTGTGCTCAGATGGATGTACTAATATCATTTTATATAGAAGGTGATTTGAGTAAGAGTTTGAAAGCAAAAGTTGAAGAACATTTAAAAATGTGTGCAACTTGTCGTGCAAAATATGACATCATAAAGTCTATGCTTATGGATTTAAAAAATTCTTTTGAAAGAAAAGAAAAAGTATATGCCAAAGCTGACAACAACGGCTATAGAATATTTCAGGATAATTTATCTGCATATATTGATAATGAACTTCCGGCAGAGGAAAGTATAAAAATTAAAAAATTTACAATCAATAATAAAAAAGCCAGGAAAGAACTTGAAGATACATATAATATTCGAAAACTTATGAATGATTCATTTCGCAAAACAAAAAGCGAAGTAAAGCAAGACTTTTCCAAAAACATTATAAGGCAGCTTAATCCGTCAGATGAATATTGTTTTGCCTTTCACCCTGTTTTGAAAGTCGCTGTTGCTTTTGTAATGACTGTTTTGGCTCTTTCCGCAATTATTATTTTTTCTTTAACATTATAAATATAACGAAATTAATAATAAGGAGCCTGAAAAGGCTCCTCTATTTATTTTTCAAATACAATTTCGTCATCTTTGGCATCAATTTTTATATTATCACCGTCAATAAATTTTTGAGACAGAAGAAGTTTAGATAGTGGATTTTCAACCATCTGCCTTATTACTCTCTTCAGAGGCCTTGCGCCGTAAATCGGGTTAAAGCCGCGTCTTGCAAGCAGTTCTTTTGCATCTTCGGTAATTTCAAATGTTATATGTTGTTCGGCAAGTAATTTTCTTAAGTGATCCATTTGAATATCCACAATTGCGGATAACTGTTGTAAAGACAATGCTTTGAAGAATATTGTTTCATCAACTCTGTTCAGAAATTCAGGTTTGAAGCGTTCCCGCATTACAGCCATAACTTTTTCTTTAGTTTCATCAAAGCTTCCGCCTGCATTGTTCAGAGAATCTTCAAGTATAATTTCACTGCCGATATTGCTTGTCATAATTATAACGGTATTTTTGAAATCAACGGTTCTGCCTTTTGAATCAGTCAAACGTCCGTCATCAAAAATTTGGAGCATAAGATTGAACACATCCGGGTGAGCTTTTTCGATTTCATCAAACAAAACTACCGAATATGGTTTTCTTCTTACGGCTTCTGTTAGTTGTCCGCCTTCTTCATAGCCCACATATCCTGGAGGTGCTCCTACCAGTCGGGCTACGTTATGTTTCTCCATATATTCTGACATATCAATTCTGATAATTGCATCTTCATCATTAAACAGAAACTCTGCGAGAGTTTTTGCCAATTCCGTTTTACCGACACCTGTCGGTCCGAGGAATATAAATGTACCGATCGGGCGTTTCGGATCTTTTAAACCGGAACGGGCGCGTCTGATAGCATCTGATACTGTTTGAACGGCTTCATCCTGTCCTACAAGACGTTTATGCAAAACATCTTCCATTCTTAAGAGTTTTTGCATTTCACTTTCCATAAGTCTGTTTACGGGAATTCCGGTCCACTTGCTAACGATTTCGGCAATATCATCACCGTCAATTTCTTCTTTTAGAAGTTGATTTTCGCTGCGTTCTTTACCTTGAATTGACTGTAATTTCTTCTCAAGTTCCATTAATTTGCCGTACTTAAGCTCAGCCGCGGTTTGTAAATCGGTATTGCGTTCGGCTTCAGCTATCCGGGTTTTTACATTGTCAATTTCTTCTTTTAAACCTGCTTCACCGGTTATTGTATTTTTTTCAACTTCCCATTGGGCTTTTAATTTGGAAATCTTACTTTCAAGTTCATCAATTTCCGATGTCAGTTTATCAATCTTTGCGATACATTCCGGCGAAGTTTCTTTTTTCAAAGCTTCACGTTCTATTTCCAGTTGAATTTTCTGGCGCATCATTACGTCAATCTCTTCGGGCATAGAATCTATTTCTATACGTAAAGCGGAAGCAGCTTCATCAATAAGATCAATTGCTTTATCCGGTAAAAATCTGTCCGTAATATATCGGTCGGAAAGTTTCGCGGCAGCTATAAGCGCACTGTCCAGAATTCTGACTCCGTGGTGCACTTCATATTTTTCTTTCAAACCTCTTAAGATTGAAATAGTATCTTCTACCGAGGGTTCATCTACCATAACCGGTTGAAAACGACGTTCCAAAGCCGGATCTTTTTCTATGTATTTACGATATTCGTTGATAGTAGTTGCACCAATTGTCCTCAATTCGCCTCTTGCAAGCATTGGTTTTAAGAGGTTTCCTGCATCCATGGAACCTTCAGTAGCACCCGCACCGACAACCGTATGTAATTCGTCTATAAACATTACAATTTCGCCGTTTGATTCTTGTACTTCCTTCAATACGGCTTTTAAACGTTCTTCAAATTCTCCTCTGAATTTAGCGCCTGCAACCAATGCTCCTAAATCAAGCGATATAAGTTTTACGTTTTTTAAACTTTCAGGCACATCTCCTCTGATTATTCTTTGAGCCAGACCTTCCACAATAGCTGTTTTACCGACGCCGGGTTCTCCGATTAATACAGGGTTATTCTTTGTTCTCCGGTTTAAAACCTGTATAATACGGCGGACTTCTTCGTCTCTGCCTATTACGGGATCCAGTTTGCCTTTACGGGCTCTTTCCGTTAAATCTGTTGAATATTTTTCCAGAGCCTTCATATTTTCTTCTGCATTTTTATTATCCACTTTTTTATTACCTCTTATCTTTCTCATTGCGTTCAAAACGGAATTAGTATCGACGCCGTTGCGTTTTAACAGATCTTTGATGAATGTTCCTTCCAATTTTGTCATCGCAATTAATATACATTCGATTCCGACAAAGTCATCTTTCAAATTTTCAGCCTCTTGAGACGCAACCTCCAAAAGAGCATTTGTATCACGGGAGAGAAATACCTGCTGAGATGCCGAAGGTGTTGATATTGTCGGGTATTCCTTAATTCTTGCAGCAATTGCGTTGATAAAGTTTTGGTTTAAAAGCTTTAGCTCTTCAAGATAATCCTTTGCGATTCCTTTATCTTCAATCATTGCCATAACTATATGTTCCGGTTGAACTTCGGAATTCTTATAATAATCTTTTTTTGCGTTAGCCGCAAAAATAATTTCCTGAGAATAGTTTGTAAATTTTTCAAAATTGACCATAAAGTTAAACTCCATAAAATACCGATTTTAAAACGGTTTGTTCAAGGATTATTTATCCTCTGTTTATATTTTAATGTTATTTTTAAAAAATCAACATTTTTTTAATGAATAATTAATAATTTAAGCATATTCCGAAAAATATGGATTTATTTTTTTTATTTAAAGCCGGAAGAATTTAGGATTTTTGGTATACATTTATTCCTCTAAAGATTTAGATTTGGAGGTTACAGGATTTATTGGTATACATTTACCCCTCTAAAGATTTAGATTTGGGGGTTACGGGATTTATTGGTATACATTTACCCCTTGTAGTATAATCGGTTTATGGATTATCTAAATAACAAGTTTGACATAATTGTTGTCGGTGCCGGGCATGCAGGATGTGAAGCCGCACTTTCTGCCGCCCGTTTGGGGTGTAATGTACTTTTATGCACTTTAAATGTTGATAATATTGCCTTGCAGCCTTGTAACCCCGCAATCGGAGGACCTGCAAAATCAACTTTGGTGAGAGAAATTGATGCTCTGGGCGGAGTTATGGGCGAAGTCGCCGATGCCACATATATTCAGATGAAAACATTGAATTCTTCCAAAGGACCTGCTGTAAGGGCTTTAAGAGCACAGTCCGATAAAAAAGAATATACTCAATTTATGAGAAATATTTTGGAGAGCACGGATAATATTTGGATTAAACAGACATGTATTACCGAGATAAAGGTTCATGGCGGACAAATTGTCGGTGCTGTTGATGAATACGGCTTGGAATACTCTTGTCGTGCAATTATTTTAACAACGGGGACTTCTCTTGAGGGTAAAATGTATGTAGGGCTGCAAGCATATTCAGGGGGGAGGCTTGGAGAACGTGCCGCAATAGGTTTATCCGAATCATTAAGAAAGCACGGGATTCAGACGAAAAAGTTAAAGACAGGAACGCCTGCAAGAGTGGACAAGAGAACGATTGATTATTCTAAAATGGAGGTTCAGCCTGGGGATGAAAAATTAAGTTTTTATTCTTTTAAACCCAACCGTCCCGTGAGACCGCAGGTTCCCTGTTATTTGACAAGGACGAATGAAGAGACCCATAAAATAATCAGGGCAAATTTAGATACGTCTCCTATGTATCAAGGGTTGATTCAAGGTGTCGGTCCAAGGTACTGTCCCTCTATTGAGGATAAAATTGTAAGATTTGCTTCTAACCCTTCGCACCATATTTTTATTGAGCCCGAGGGATTGAATACTTATGAGGTCTATATTCAGGGATTTTCAACCAGTCTGCCTGCTTGTGTGCAAATAGAGATGCTAAGATCACTTCCGGGGTTGGAAAAAGCTCATATTATAAAACCTGCTTATGCGGTGGAATATGATTATGTTCCTGCGGTTCAAACAAAAC
>CALUPJ010000008.1 GCA_944322555.1 Candidatus Gastranaerophilales bacterium
TCAAATAGATTGACTTAACATAAGTTCCCTTTGCAGCCGAAGGTTTTGCTCTAAGAACCACATCAACCAATGTAGCGTAGTTCTTAACCAAATCTTCATTTGAGAATTGAATTTTTCCGATTGGGCAGTGAATCATACCTTGTTTATCGGCTCTGAATTCAACTTTACCTGCTTTAGCATCTTTAACAGCTTTTGCTATATCTAATGTAACAGTTCCTGTCTTAGGGTTAGGCATCAAACCTTTCGGTCCCAGAACTCTACCGAGTTTACCTAACATACCCATACAATCAGGTGTTGCGATTAATGTATCAAATTCAAACCAGCCGCCTGCAATTTTATCAATAATATCTTCCGTACCGTAGAAATCAGCACCTGCATCCTTAGCTTCGTTAACCTTGGGTCCTTTTGCGATAACGCAAACACGAACTTCTTTACCTAATCCTGCCGGTAAAACAACAGTTGATCTGATTTGTTGTTCAGCGTGTTTAACTTCAATACCTAATCTCATATGGCATTCAACAGTTTCATTAAATTTTGAAACTTCTTTAGATATTTCCTGTAATTTTACAAGAGCATCACGACCGCTTGCCGGTTGTTGGAAATCTGCAAGCAATTCTTGAAGCTTTCTTTGTTTTTTAGTTATTTTTGACATTTTTCTTATCCTTTCATGGTATTAGCGGACAAAAGTCCTTCCATTATTGTTCTAACTTTATGAGTGTACCCTTTTGATTTAGGGGAGAGAAACGATTTTTCCTTACTTAGCCCTACCCCTCTTTTACGGTAACGCCCATTGCTCTGCAAGAGCCTTTAATCATATTAACAGCAGCTTCCATAGAAGTAGCATTTAAATCGTTCATTTTGATTTTAGCAATTTCTTCTAATTGAGCTCTTGTAATTTCAGCTACCTTAGTTTTGTTAGGAGCAGCAGAACCTTTAGAAAGGTTTAATGCCTTTTTAATCAAAACCGGAGCCGGGGGTGATTTTGTAACAAAAGTGAAACTTCTGTCTTCATATACATCAATAACAACAGGGATTATGTAGCCTGCCTGAGATTCAGTTTTTGCGTTGAACTGTTTGCAGAAATCCATGATGTTAACACCGTGCTGACCTAATGCCGGACCAACCGGAGGTGACGGATTTGCTTTACCTGCTTCGATTTGCAGTTTAATCTTTCCTACTACTTTTTTTGCCATTTTGTTGTTCTCCTTTCGTGGTGCAAACGGGAGGCATTCCCTTCCACGTTATTTGTATTGTTATACATTGAGATAAATCTAAAGGGGTGGAAATTACAACCCGATATATTTACCCCTATAATTTTTGTATTTGTTTATATTCCAGTTCAACCGGAGTCTCACGCCCGAAAATTGAAACCATTGCACGAAGCTTAGCCTTATCAGGATAAACTTCTGTAATATCACCGACAAATTCCGCAAACGGACCGGAGATAATTCTGACTTTTTCACCGACTTTAACATCCATTTCAACTTTCTGTGTTTGAGCGGTAGAGCGGTGAATAATCTTTTTAATTTCACTTTCTTTTGCAGGTATCGGTTTTTTAGCTGAACCTACAAACTTTGTAACACCTGCCGTGTGTCTTACTACATACCAGCTGTCCTCATCCATAATCATTTCAACTAGTACATAGCCCGGGAAGATTTTTTCTTCTTTTTCTTGTTTTCTTCCGCCTTTAATCTGGGTAATTGTTTTTTGAGGAACTTCCACTCTGAAAATTTTATCAGCCATATTCATATATTCAATACGCTTTTCAAGATTGCTTTTAACCTTGTTTTCGTATCCCGAATAAGTGTGAACGATATACCATCTCTTCTGGTTTTTCTTCTCAGATGAGGGCTTTTGGTTCTCATTTTCTTGAGTTTCTTCCATCATTTCTTCATTATTAGTAATGTTTTCGTCTTTTTCACTCATTATTCTTACCCTTTATTTCTAAAATTTTGAAAGTAATGCATTAAATATTATATCAACAACATAAATAAATACGGTAAATATAAAAACAATAGCTACTACAAAGAATGTTTCAACAACAACCTGATGCTTTTCCGGCCATGTTATTTTGCCCCATTCGGTTCTGACGCCTTTGAAATATGTAATAATATTTTTCTTTAATGTTTCAAAACTATCATTCATTATTTATTACCTTTATTTAAATCGCGCCCTGAAGGACTCGAACCCTCGACATCCGGTTTTGGAGACCGACGTTCTACCAACTGAACTAAGGACGCTTAGTTTTGTGATTAAGTGACTAAGTGATTAGGTGACTTGAGTTATTCAGGTTTGATTTTATCAGTCATATATCACCGAGTCACTTTCACGCTTACTTAGTTTCCTTGTGAGTTGTGTGCTTTTTGCAAGTCGGGCAGTATTTGCTTAATTCCATTCTGTCCTTTGTATTTTTCTTGTTTTTTACGGTTGTGTAGTTTCTTTCTTTGCAATCTTCACAAGCTAGAACTACCATTCTGTCATTTTTACCTTTGATACCCATTTTGACTTTCCTTTATCTTTAACAATGCTATTTTGAGGTTTAAACCTAGTGTATATTACTTGTTTCTTTACCCCCGACCTTTCTAAAAAGAATGTGTAAAACACATTCTCTTCTAAAAAAATCGACGTATGTGTTTATCCTAAAATAAACATAATTAAAATGCAAATGATATGTGAAGATTTTTTAATAGAAGTTTTCTTTTTGTTTTATATTTTTGAATGTAAATTTCTTTATGCTAATATTAACTCGTAGAGGAGAATAATCATGATTAAATCAATAATTTTAGCTG
This sequence comes from Candidatus Gastranaerophilales bacterium, assembly GCA_944322555.1. Lineage (GTDB taxonomy): Bacteria > Cyanobacteriota > Vampirovibrionia > Gastranaerophilales > Gastranaerophilaceae > CAG-196. The sequence continues at coordinate 2,790 of CALUPJ010000008.1, forward strand.
CGGGCAAAGGTACAAGGATGAAGTCGGATACACCCAAAGTGCTTCATACAATATTCGACAAACCGCTGTTAGGATATGTAATTGATGCTGTCAACTGCACAAAGCTAATAGATGAAAATTTTGTGATCGTCGGGCATCAGGCCGAAGAGGTTGAAAGTTATGTAAAGTCCAATTATGAGAATTCAAAATGTATTCTTCAAACTCCTCAGTTAGGTACAGGCCACGCCGTAAGCATGGCTTTACCATTTATGAATAACTATGAAGGCGAGGTTGTAATTCTGTGCGGCGACACTCCTCTTATTACATCAGAAACTCTAAAGGAATTTATAGAATTTCATAAATTCCAAAATTCTGATTTAACCGTAATGAGTGCCTTTTTTGAAAATCCTGCAAATTACGGCAGGATTATACGAAATACGGATGGTAGCGTTAATTCTATTGTGGAAGAAAAAGACGCTTCTCCCGAGCAGAAAGCGGTTAAAGAAATTAATGCGGGTATTTATTGCATAAACTGGGGAAAAATTAAGGCAGCATTTTCAGAGCTGAATACTAATAATGCACAAGGAGAATACTATTTAACAGATATTATTAAATGGGGAAATGAAAACAAACTCAAGGTAAGCGCGTATACTCT
>CALUPJ010000009.1 GCA_944322555.1 Candidatus Gastranaerophilales bacterium
TTTTCATCAGGTTTATGGCCGTTCTCTACTATGGGATTTCCAAACGCTGAAACGGATGATTTCAAAAAATTCTACCCGACATCAGTACTTGTAACCGGATTTGATATTATCTTCTTCTGGGTCGCAAGAATGATTACTATGGGACTGGAATTTACCGGAAAAGCACCGTTTTCTACAGTTTATATCCATGGTTTAATTCGTGATGAAAAAGGTCAGAAAATGTCTAAATCTAAGGGAAATACAATCGACCCTGTTCAAATCATTGACAAGTACGGCTGCGATGCCTTAAGGTTTACAATGACATCTCTGTGTACTTATGGCGGTCAGGACATCAAAATCTCTGATGAAAGATTTGAATATGGCAGAAACTTTGCAAATAAAATATGGAACGCTTCGAGATTTGTACTTATGAATCTTGAAGGTGTCGACGATAAACAGATTGACAAAGATAAATTAACTTTGGTGGATAAATGGATTTTGGACAGACTTAATGAAACCGCTAAAACCGTAAATCAGTATATGAAAGAGTACAGAATCGGCGAAATTGCACATACTTTGTATGACTTCTTCAGAGGAGAATATTGCGACTGGTATGTTGAAGTTGCCAAAATCCAGCTTCAGGACTGCGAATTAAAAGCAAATACACAGAGAGTATTAAGATATGTTTTAGATATGTCACTAAGAATGCTTCATCCGATTATGCCTCATATCACCGAAAGTGTATGGCAGAACATAAAAGAAATAAGCGGTTTTGGACCCGAGTCCGATGCAAAAGAAGCTTTGTTGGTTTCTAAGTTCCCCGTTTATGAAGAATGCCGGGCATACCCGAAAGAAGCCGGCGAAATGAAGCTTGTTTTTGAGACTATAACTTCTTTGAGAAATGTAAGACAGAGCTTTAATATTCCTGCTTCTGCAACTGTTGACGCAGAAATAAGAAGCGAAGGAGCGGAAAAAGAGATTTTCAAAGAAATTGAGCCATATATTCACAGACTGGCCAAAGTTAATAACATAACTTACACTTCCAAAGATGCTCCGCTTCCGGCTCAATCTGCTACAGCAGTTGTTTCGGCTTCCAAATTAATTGTGCCGCTAGCAGGGTTAATTGATTTAGATGCTGAAATTAAACGTCAAGAGAAAAAACTGGAAAAACTTACCGGTGAGAAAAACTCTCTTGCCGGCAGAATGAAAAATGAAAAATTTGTTGCCAACGCACCAAAAGAACTTGTAGAGCAAACAAATAGCAGAATTGCTGAAATTACTGCACAAGAAAATGTTATTAAGGATTTAATTGCATCTTTAAAATAAAAGCAGAGTTTTTAGCGTTGACACAACATTCTGTTAGCGATACTCTAACAAGAGTATGAATGGAAAAAAGGCTTGGATATCATTTATATTGATTTTGCTTGGAAGCTTATTCTACTTTTTAGCTAACTTCCACAGAATTGCCGTACCCGGCGCAGTCTTTGATATATTACAGCGGGAACTTTCGATAAGTGCACCTTATATAACGGCTTTCGGGGCAATATTTATGTATATCTATGCATTTAACCAGCTTGTTATCGGAGTTATGGTTGAACGTTTCGGCGGACTGCGGGTTATTCTTGCAGGTGCCGTTATTCTTGCTCTCGGAACACTGCTGTTCCCGATAACTTCAAATCTGCCGTTAATGTATTTTTCAAGAGGTCTTGTCGGGCTCGGCGGAAGTATGTTCTACCTTAGTTTAATAAGAGAGATAAAAGCCTGTGTACCTGAAAAAGACTTTGGTATTGCTATATCCGTAATGTTATTTATAGGATATGCCGGAGGTATTGCTGCAAATGCACCGTTCGTTTTTGCAATGCAATATATACCTTGGAGAGAAATTTTAATAATATTAGCTATAGTAACTGCTTTTGGGGCTTTTATTTTTTATATTCTTACAAAACAAATAAAAATTCCGCCAGTAAATAAAAATGTAAAAATGAGATTTTTACCTTTCAGGCTCGTTCTGCACAAGAGACACAACAGAAATTTGTTTAGTTTTGCCTGTTGTAATTTCGGGATATCCTACGCTATACAGGCGATTCTGGGAAAAAAATTTCTTGAAGATTTTTGTATGATGCCGCCGGCAAAATCGGCAATGGTGTTATCTGCAATGGCTGTCATTGCGGCAGTATTCAATATCGTTAACGCTTCTGTATGTAAAATGTGCCATAATCACAGGGTTCTGTTTTTAAAAAATGCCTCAATTATAACATTCGGAAGCCTTTTAATAATTTGTATCTGCTTATTATTCGATATAAGAACAGACTGGATTGCAGTTATATTCTTTGTTCTTGCGGCAAATGCAAGCTTGACTTCGCTATTGGTGCCTGTTCTGCATTTAACAAACAGAAAAATGGTTTCGGGAACAGCTGTAAGTATTATGAATTTCTGCTTCTTTATGATGGTTGGTATTTTAGGAACATTGAGCGGCTTTTTACTAAATCTGTTTGAACCGCAAAAGCAGGGCAGCATTCTTATTTATTCAAATCAATCTTATTTGGCTGTTTTCGGCGCGTTCTTCCTGTTAAGTGTCTTTGAGATGTATAAAGCAATGAAGCTTTCCGACAAATATTGATACCTGTTTTTCTAAATCTTCTATTGAAGCGTTATTATATATTACATAATCGGCAGCGGCAATTTTCTCTTCTTGCGGAAGCTGCGATTTTATTCTGACCAAGGCTTCTTCTTCGGTAAAATTATTCCTTTTCATTATCCTGGCAAGCCGTATATCTTCATCGGAAGCTATAAACAATACTTTATCAAACAGTTTATGGAAATCTGTTTCATATAACAGAGGTACGGAAATAAACACGACTTCAAAATTCTGCTCAAAGATATCCAATATCATTTCTTTTATTTTCGGATGAACAAACTCTTCCAGTTTTTTTCTTTTTTCAGGATTCTTGAATACCTCATCACCAAGTTTTTTTCTGTCTATATTACCGAGAATTTCATGCGCCATTTTATCGGTATCATAAACGGGAAATTCGGAAGATAATAATTTTTCAACTTCGGATTTTCCCGCACCGATATTACCCGTTATTGCTATTTTTAGCATATTCCCTCTTTTTCTTTGCTATATATGCTTTCAATTCCTTAATCTGTTTGGGTTTTATCGCTTTTACCTGCCCCTTCTTTAATCCTTCTATAGTCAGTGTAGCATGTTGAATTCTTTTCAAATGCAATACTTCAAACCCGAGTTTCGCAAACATTTTTCTTATCTGTCTGTTAATTCCCTGATACAAAACGATTTGTATTCTTGACTCTTTAGGAGTTATTTCCATAGGCATACTTTCCGCGTATGCTGTTTTTTTCTCTCCGGAATCGGTTTCTATTTCAATACCGTTAAGCATCTTCTCAGCATATTCCTGTGTAAATTTACCGTTTATTGTGACTATATAAACTTTCGGAACCTTTATTGACGGATGAGTCATTTCATTTATAAACTCACCATCATTTGTCAGAATTATTAGTCCGGAAGAATCTTTATCCAATCTGCCTACAGGTTTTAAATGACGAAGTTCGGCCGGTATTATATCATATATGGTTTTCCGGCCTTTTTCATCTTCCGTTGTGGTAATATAACCTGCAGGTTTATAAAACTTATAATACTCAAGCTTTTGAGGTCTCACAAGTTTGTCATCCACATACACCCTGTCTTTTTCTCTGACATAAAACCCGAGCTCATCAATTCTTTTATCATTAACTCGCACTCTGCCGGAGAGAATAAGCTCATCAGCCTTTCTTCTGGAACAGATTCCGGCAGATGCTATATATCTGTTCAGCCTTGGCATATCGGAGCCTTTTCAAATGCGTTTTTTATAACCTCAGGCATACGTCTGTGGAGAGAACCGTCATTATGAACGGCAACAACTTCAAACTCTGCCTGCAAAAATAATTTTCCGCTTTCTTTATTTCGAATTGTCTGTTCAAAAACAATTGTAACCGGAGTAAGTTTTTTTATATCTGTTTCTATCACTACGACATCATTAAGTTTACCTGATGCTTTATACCTGATATTCATATTAGTAACCGGAAGTACTATATCTTGTTTCTCCAGTTCAAGCATGTTAAGCCCCATAGATTCACAAAGCTCCACTCTGCCCATCTCAAGCCATCTAAGGTATGAGCCATGCCAGACAATACCGAAAGAATCAGTATCCGAATAATAAACTTTTTGTTCAACAGTATGTTTCATAGTTGTATTCTAACATGATATAATAAATAATGTAAGGAGGAGAATATGAAATTTTTGCACACAATGATCAGGGTTAAAGATATTGAAAAATCTTTAAAATTTTATACAGAAGTTTTGAACATGAAATTTGACCACAAAAAAAGGCTCGAAGATTGCTGGCTTTACTTTCTTTCTGATGAAGAAAACACCTGCCAGATAGAACTGACAGTAAATGATGAGACTCCGGACTCCGGCTACGAAACAGGAAGCGGATTCGGACACTTTGCATTTTCGGTAGATTCTCTTGATGATTTTACCGAAAAAATCAATAAGCTCGGCTATTCTTACCTATACCCTCCTTTTGATTTAAACGGTAAAGGATCTAAAATAGCATTTATAAACGATCCTGACGGGTATGAAATTGAATTGATAGAAAAAGTTCAGTGGTAGCAAAAAAATAATTCTTAATATTTCTTAATATAAAGTCAATTTTTGCAAAAAAATTGACTTTATATATATGTAAGATTAAAGATAAGGTATCTTAGGAGGTTACCATGAATATTGCTTTGAGAAAACTGGCTTTGCTTGAAAAAAGTCTCGGGGAACGTGAAGAAATGGCAAAATTAGGCGGATATGTTACAAGTCCGGTTGACGTTGAATTAAGAACAAAAATTACAAAACTAATGGAACAGATAAAGATTAATTAACTTAGCGATGCTAAATCAACTAATACCCTGAAATCATTATTTTGTTCGGCTAATACCTTAAACGGCGCACAGCCGTTTATTTCCGCATCTTTTATAAATACTATTTTATCAGCAGTTTTTATTGTCGAAAGTCTGTGTGCAATTGCAATAATTGTTTTCTCGCCTTTTAGTGTATTTAATACATTGCAAATTTCGTCTTCCGTTTTTAAATCCAAAGAAGAGGTTGCTTCATCCAAAATTAAGATATCGGGATTTGCGTACAGAGCTCTTGCAATTACAAGTCTTTGTTTTTGCCCCTGAGAAAATCCTGAAGAATCTATAAAGGGATTTGCATATATTCCTTCATGATATTTTTTTTCGATAAAATCATAAAGCTGTGCTTTCTTTAAAGCTTCTATGACCGCATTGTCATCTATATTCGGCTGCCCGAAAACAATATTGTCTTTTATGGACGCATTAATTATATTATATTCCTGCGTAATATATCCTATTCTTAGCGGCAGATTGTTCTTTTCACCATCAATGAGAATTTCTCCGGCATCAGGGGCAATCAAACCTGCAATTATATCTGCAAGCGTTGTTTTACCGGCACCGGACAGCCCTGCAATACCAATAAACTCACCCTTATTAATTTTTAGATTTATATCTTTTAAAACCGGTTTATCCGGGGTATAAGAAAAAGAAACATTTTTAAGTTCAATATTATTTTGCAAATGATAAAATATCTTATTTTTCGGCTCTTCTTTCAAATCTTTAATACCGAATTCTTCATACGTATCCAAAAGCTCTTTGGTAATTGGTGCGGCTGAATTTATACCGTTTAGATTAACCTGTATTCTTGATATGGTCGGAGCAAGCCGGAAAATAGCGGACACAATTACTGCAAAAGATGCAATCAGTTTTTCCGGTTCACTAAAACTCTGTATTGATATAACAAGCAAAAGTACAAATAAAAGTATTATAATAAAAGGCTCTGTTATGTAGGGGGGGATCGTATTATAGAAAAGCGTTTTTTGTCCCAATTTATAGAATTCTGTTATGGCTGTTTTATAATTCTCAAAAAAGAAATTTTCGTTATTTGTAACTTTAACACTTTTCAAATTAAGCAACGCTTCATTGCTTTTTTGTGTATATTTTACAGAAGCTGTTGTTATTTTTTGTGAAATATTATTCAGTTTGGGTTTAAAAAATCTGTTTTGCACAAACAAAAGTACAACTGCGCAAAAAATTGTTAATAAAGTCGCAAAAGGGAATTTTATTGCAAGGAATGCTGAAATTAACGCAAAGATAAAAAAGTTGACGCTTAAGTTAAGCAGCCTCAATATATAGTTATTAATTACATTTGGAATAAGAAAATTTAAAATATTGTTTTTCTTAGCAAACGAAATTCTGGATGTTATTTGATATGGAGCACAAATAAAATATTTCATAAAACTCAGATTTAATTCCGTTTCCACAGCTTTAGTGAATTTTGCCTGCAAGCCCGTATAAAAAATCATAAAAATATTCTTCGCAATAAATATAAAAACTATTACCAATCCCAATATTACGGATATTTTACTACACTCTTTTGACAAAAGTTTTAAAACAAACGGATATGTTAAAGCTACTCCTATAAGCTCCATAACGCCAGCAATGAAAGACAGCAGCGAATATGCAATAAAACCTTTTTTATTTTTTTTAAAATATCCAAAAAACCTGCGCAGCATATAAATATACTACCCGAAAAATTTGTTAGGGTAAATAAATAACTATAATTTTATGCTATAATATTATCAATAATAAGGAGGAGTTTTTATGTCAAACCCTATATTGAACGAAAAATTTACCGAGCAGGAGAGAATCCTTGAAGGAGAACCGATGACGGTAAACGGAACTATTCAGATAACCGCATTCCTTGGAATTTTACTGGTTGCGGCAGCAGCGTTTGTCTGGTCACGTATGACACTGGGCTATACGGATTTAGCGGTGATGTTGACCGCCGGCGGAGCTATAGTCGGGTTTGTTCTTGCATTAATAATTTGTTTTACAAGAACAAAATACCTGATACCTGTATATGCTGTATGTGAAGGTTTATTTCTCGGCGGAGTTTCCGCAAGTTTTGAAGCTTCTTATCCGGGAATAGTTTCTCAAGCCGTAGCAGGGACATTTGCAGCTTTATTTGCAATGCTGATACTTTACCGTTCAAATATAATAAGATGTTCAGATAAATTCAGAAGCGTTATTTTTGTTGCAACTTTATCTATAGCCGCAGTTTATTTAATCGATTTTATAGGCGGGTTTTTCGGGCTGCATGTTCCTATGATAAATTCCGCATCTCCGGCCGGAATCGGAATCAGCGCGGTAATATGCGTTATTGCAGCTTTAAATCTTATTGTTGATTTTGATTTTATAGAACGGGGCTCTCAAATGATGCTGCCTAAAGATATGGAATGGTATGGAGCCTTTGGTCTTATGGTTACAATCGTTTGGCTTTATTTGGAAATTCTAAGGCTTCTGGCAAAATTACAGGATCGCAGATAGATTTTTTGTTAAGCTTCTTTTATAATAAGAGAAGCTTAATTTTTTATGGAGGAAGTGTTAGTGTTAACAGGTGTAATTTCTTTTATTTTAGGATTAATAATCGGAGGTTCGGTTATTTATTTTATTTTTACAAGAAAAGAATCCTCCATGCATGACGAACTGGTTGCGTTGAGAACAAAAATGGAAACCGCCGGAGATTTGCAGGAGATTATCAAACGTGATTTTGTCCGGCTGGCAAATGAAACCATAAAAAATGAGCAGGAAGATTTAAGAAAACAAAACAGAGAAGCTCTGGAAGAAAAAATTCTGCCCCTTAAAAACGAGCTTGGAGATTTTAAGGCGAAAGTAGAAAAATTTAATCTTGCGGGAGTGGAAAATACAACAAAAATTATTGAACAAATTTTGAATTTGGAAAAAAATAATAAAGTAATAGCGCAGGAAGCTAAAAACCTTACGGAAGCTTTAACTAAAAATCAGAATATAAAAGGTGCATACGGTGAAAACCTTCTGGATACAATTCTTCAATCTTGCGGCATGCAGGAGGGTATACATTATTTCAAACAATTTGTAACAACCGCTTACAACTTAAAAGATAACGAAGACCATACAATAAGACCGGACATCGTCATTAATTTACCCGGAAACCGCCATATAATTATTGACTCAAAAGTCACGTTAACAAGCTATATTGATTATATAGAGGATGAATCAAAGCTTAAAGATTTTAAATCCGAAGTTAAAAAGAGAATTACGGATTTGGCGGATAAAAATTATCAGGGAGCGGAAAATCTGTGGCAGCCTGATTTTATATTAATGTATATGCCTATAGAATCCTCCTTGAGTCTTCTTTATGAAGATTCGGAATTAATTAACAGCGCATACAAATCAAAAATTATAATTGTGGGCACTGCTTCACTTTTAGCGACAATACGACTTGTAGATCAGCTTTTTGCCCAGCAGAAACAATGCGAAAGCGTCGGGCAGATTGTATCTGCCGGAACTAACTTATATGAAACATTTGTACAATTTTGTGATGATTTAGTCGATGTTCAAAAAAAATTTGAAGATGTTTCTAAAAAACTAAATACCACAATAAACAGATTTAAACGCGGTAATAAAAATAAACCCAGCCTGTTTTCTCAGGTTGAAGCTCTGAAAGAATTTGGAATCAGTACTACAAAGGCGATTCCCGACAAACTTTTAGAAGATTCTGAAAACGATGAGGTATTGGAAGGAATATTTGCAAATGACTAAAATTCTAGTGGTTGACGATGATAGCGCAATAAATGAATTGATAAAAGTTAATTTAGAACTTCAAGGTTATGATGTTGTTCAGGCATTCAACGGTATTGAAGGATTTGCACTTGCTAAGCAGGAAGAACCATCCCTTATTATTCTGGATGTCATGATGCCGGAAGTTGATGGTTTCACTGTAGCACAAAGAATAAGACAGTGCAGGGAAATAGCTGACACCCCGATAATTATGCTAACAGCCCTTTCTGAATTGAATGATAAAGTTAACGGATTTAATCTGGGAGCGGATGATTATTTAACAAAACCATTTGAGCCTGATGAACTTATTGTGAGAGTCCGAGCTCTTTTGAAACGTACACATCAAATTCCAAAATCATCAGCCGTCAGAGAACTTTTAACGTACAAAGAAATAACACTGCTTCCCGAAACATACAGTGTGCAGATAAATGATAAAATTCAAAAACTTACTCCGATAGAATTTGATATCTTTAATCTGTTATTCCAAAATCACGGTAACATGGTTTCAGGCTCAAGGCTTCTTAAAGAAATATGGGGATATGAACCTGACGACAACGTTGAAACAATAAGGGTGCACATAAGACACCTCCGGAGTAAAATCGATAAAATTGCCGATGGTAAAAAATATATTGAAACAATTTACGGCGGCGGATACAAACTGAATGTTTAAATAAATAATGTAAAGATTTGTAAAAAATAAGCAATTTCCGGTTTTATACACACTTTATATATAATATCAATACTAATGGAGTTTTTATGGATGAAATTAAGAAAAAAATAGGCATTAATGGCGACACTTCCACTTTATTCAGTTATGATTCCTGGGGAAGAGTCACTTCGGCAAGCTATTATTCTACCAATAACCAGCTTATCAAGCAGGAATTTTATGTTGGAGAAAAACTTTCTAAAATTGATTATTATCATAAAGGAGTTTTATATAAAACTGAATTGTATAATGCCGGCATAATTTCTTCTAAAATAGTATACAAAAAAGACGGCTCCGAAGCATATTGCATAAAATATAACGACAGCGGACGCGTAAAAGATATTTATGCACAAAAAGATAATAAGTACTTGGTTTCATATGAGTATGATAAATATGCAAGAATAATTTCCAGAAAATGGTATATTAATGACACTTTAAAAACAGTACAAATGTATTGTTATGATGATTTGAACAGAATTACGGAATACAAAGATAACAATCAAACTATAGAAGTTTCTGAATATGGCAAAAAACATGAATTAATAGCCTATACAATAACCGATAAAATTGGCAATAAAATATTTATAAAAAATAATTTTTCAGAAAGCGGCTATGTAGATTCTGAAATAACTTCCGGCTATGAACATTTTGTCATAAAAGACATTAGTTACGCACACAATATTATGCTCAGGAAACCTCGGACATCTGATGACGATTTGGATTTTATAATTGCAAATCTATTCAATTCAGAACCTGCTACTACGAACCGGACAGAATTTAATGACATTATAAGCAGAACAACACCGGGCTTAAATAAGAATTCCATTAGTCCGAAAGTGCTTCCTATTTCAATAAGAAAAAGGGTTTTATATGATCTTTTAGCAAAAAATTTTACAAATCAGAAATAATATTGTATAATAATCTAGTTAAAAGGTTATCAGGAGGTTTTTATGAAGGAAGAGTTTAGTACTAATGCCAGACGCTGGTATGATAAGGATCCGGTTTTAGCTTCTGCAATGAAAACCCTGGAAGAATCCGATGATGAAACTCAGATTAAGGTTGCGCTTAATCTTATCAAGATTATTACGGAACATCATTTATCCAGCACGGAATATGAATCCGTAGAAGATATTGTATCCGCTACAGAAGATGTGCTTGATGATTCTAAACACGGCAGGTGGTATGATTTAGACGGGACTTTAAGAACTGCAATCAGCCTGCTTCAAAATTGCCCCGAATCTACCAGAGGTGTTATTGCCAAAGAAATGGCTAAGAATGTTATCGACATTATCAAGAAAGAAGATCAGGATGACGTTGATGATGTTGAAATAGAAGTTCCGGAAGAGTAGCAAATTTTATTTTTACGTTTTTTTATTTCACTGTATAGATTATATAGTGAGATTAGAATTATGATTAAATTTAACCCCGGGATTTTATCCTCAGCAGCTGCAAAACTTCCAAAACAAACAGCCAAACACAACACACATGCTCCCAAAATAGATTTAACCGGTGAAGAAAAAGGTTTCTATAAAGTTGGAAATCGGATGGTAAAAGTTATATTTCCCCGATAATTTAGTCAATATCAATAGGACTTCTCTGAATCAGTTCTATAGCTTCTCTTGCCGTAAACACTAAATCTTCCGGAATATTTGATATTGTGCAGAATTGGCGCAATACATCGATTACGCGTTTAAAACATCTGACGATATCACCCTCTCCCATGTCAACTTGATCAACAATATCGTCCCATTCGGAACCTGTTGCCCACATTTCTATCAACGGCGAATAAAAACCGTTAATATACATCGGGTCTTCAACATCATGGTTTTTCTGTTTTTTATCTAAATCACGTCTTATATCCTTAATCTTATTTAACCTTTTTCTGACATTGGGAGAAAGCGGAAGTTGTGAATATAAGTCTGCACGCATATCTTCCGTTGTAATTGCACAGATAACACTCGCAAGCTCAGCCGGAGTTAAGCCTTCCAAAACCCCCGAGAATATTATTCTTGCAAGAAATAACTCATTTTCCGAACGAATTTGGGATATAACAACTCCGTTTTCGCTCGGATAATCATCTTTTAAGTAGCCGTATTCTTCAAGCACGGCTCTGTGCGACAAAAATTTATTCCAAAAAATATCTTTTTGTTTTTCTATTTCTTTATTTAAATCTTTTTGTTTTGCCTCATAACGTTTTAGAACATCCAGATTTTTCATATGTTTCTTAAACAATTTACAGGTATCACATTCATACGAGTGCATTTTGTGAAGCATCTCTTTTGTCTGCCTGCCAAATTCCTGTGCTTCGGGCGTAAGCGGACGGTTTTTCTTTTTCTCCTGCTTCTGTATTGTCTTAAATACACGTCTGTTTTGAACGTAAATCTCTCTTATTTTGTTATATTCAAGCAAATCTTCATTTGTTTTTTTGCAATAACAGGAGAACGAATTGCATTCAGCTATTTTTTCTTCGAATTGTTCTTTAAGTTTAAGAAGCGGTTCTAATCTCGAATTCGATGAATAATACCCAAAACTTTTTAAAACCAGTTCTTTAGCTTCGTCAAGAGAAAATCTTTGTAACAAATTCAAAACCATGGAGTAACTTGGAGAGAACTTGCTTTCAAGCGGATTTGCATCGCTTAAAACAAGCTCGGCAACCTCTTCAGGCGTTTGGAACGGAGAACCTATAATAACCACATATCCTATTTCATCCATTCCTCTTCTTCCCGCTCTTCCAGACATTTGTAAAAATTCGCTTGGTGTGAGTGTCCGATGACCGCTGTCAGTTCTTTTACTAATCGAACTTATAACCGTAGAACGGGCAGGCATGTTAATTCCTGCAGCCAATGTTTCTGTCGCAAAAACAACTTTTATCAGCCCTTTTTGAAACAGTTTTTCAACCAACACCTTCCAGCCCGGAAGAAGTCCCGCGTGATGCGAGGCAACACCCAAAAGCAGGTATTCTATGTGTTTATTCTTATAGAGGTATGGATTTTCCGCTATGTATTCATCGATTATCTGTCTTATTTCTTCCTGTTCTTTTGGAGTTACAAGACAGAGAGATGCACAACTTTCCATTTGCTCATCGCATTTCTTTCTGGAAAAAGTAAAGTATATAGCAGGAAGCATATTCTTTTCCTGCAAATTCCTGATAACATCTTTTACGGTATTTCGTTTTTGTACGGCTTTTCCGCGCTTAAAGACTTTTTTCTCGGGCTTAATCTTCTTATTCAGAGTTCCGTTTGGTGTGAGAAGAGGAAGCAGCGTATTAGGCTGCGAAGAATCAAAATAATAAAATCTTAACGGGACGGGGCGGAAATCAGTATTTATAAGCTCTGTTTTTGAATGAACCGTGTTAATCCATTCCGTAAGTTTATCCGCATTGGCAACAGTAGCAGAAAGCGCCACAATTTGCACATTAGTCGGGCAATAAATTATACTTTCTTCCCACACGGTTCCTCTTTGTTCATCGTTCATATAATGAACTTCATCTAATATGACATATTTTACATCTTTTAGGTTATCGGTGACAGAACCGAAATTTGTGCCATAGAGCATATTCCTGAAAACTTCCGTTGTCATAACGACAATCTGCCCCGAACGGTTAATGGAAGTATCTCCGGTTAAAAGACCTACTTTATCCGAACCGTATTCTTCGGAAAAATCACTATATTTCTGATTGGAAAGAGCTTTTAGAGGTGTCGTATAAAAAACTTTTTTACCCTCTTTTAAAGCACAATGTATTGCGTGCTGCGCAATTA
>CALUPJ010000010.1 GCA_944322555.1 Candidatus Gastranaerophilales bacterium
CCTGTCGGTAATCTTGCTATAAACGGTATTCACGCAATAGAACCCGCATTCGGTCTTCCTGCTTTATGGATTGAACCTAAAGATAAAGACATGGCGGAAATGTCAGGCTATACAGTAGTTTCAGCATCAGCAGTGATATCCACGCACATCACGGAAGTTATTAAGAAGTGTGCATCTGAAATTCTGTCAAGATACGACGTACAGCAGCTTATAGATAATTTAAAAAAAGAAGTTTCTGAGGATTACGTAAACGATATTATGAAAGATATAACCGTCGGTGATGTACAGATAGTAATGCAAAATCTTCTTAGAGAAGGTGTCGCTGTAAGAGACCTAAAAACAATACTTGAGACAATAAGCCTTCAGGCTAAAATTAATAAAAATCCGAATTTCCTTACGGAGCATGTTCGTCAGGCTCTTTCAAGAAATATTTGTAAACAAAATCTTGCGGACACCGGAGAACTCTACGTTATTACTCTTGCACCGGATGTTGAAAACACTATTGCGAAAGGTGCAAGTCCCGACGGACAGAGCGTAACTCTTGATCCCGGATTTACCAAAAATATGTTTGATAAGGTGAATTTGGAACTTGAGAAAGCAATAACGGCAACGGGTAATCAGCCTGTAATCTTGTGTTCGTCACCCATAAGGCTATTATTTAGAAAACTTGTTGAAAGAACATATCCGCAAATTGCAATTATGTCATATAATGAAATTAGTCCGAACGTAAAAGTTAAATCCGTAGGAACGGTTAAAGTAGAAGCAGTAAAACGATAGAAAGGATAAGTATGAGAGAACTTATAAAAAAAGATCAGGCAGTAACAATAGTACCGCAGGATTTTAAGAAAACAAATAAAGGCAAAGTACTTGATGTTTCTATTGACGGTTTTCGAATGGAACTTAAATATAAACCCGAAGGACTGTTTGTTAACCATATTTGTGATTTTTATTCTTTTACGGATAACGGTTACTTGTATTTTGAGTCATATATACAAAAACTTGAAAATAATGTAGTTACAATAGCAAATCCGGTAAAACACAGATTTCTGCAAAGACGTAAATTCACGCGTATAAAATTTATAGAAGAACTGGTATTAAAAAACGGTGATTTAACTCATAATATTAGAACACTTGACTTATCTGCCGGAGGTATGAAAGTTCAAACATCCGATAATATAGATATGGAAAAGGAGTACGACGTAACATTAAATCTTAGCGGTGAGCAAGAAGTCAGATGTAAATATCAGCTTATAAGAGTTGAAAAAGGTGATAACGGATTGTATACAATTTCAGGTCGTTTCACCCATCTCAGTAACATAGATAAGATGACACTGGTTCAATTCTGTATGAAAAAAGACATGGAAAATGTAAACAAACGTGGTGAAGTGTAATTCTGAAAATAAAAGGTTAATAAAGTGGGATATACGGAAAACTTAAGATTACTTTTTGTAGTAATAACTATGATTGTTATAGGTACTGTAAGTATAGTAAGAGTCGGGACTATAGATTTGCATGCAATATTAACGACTGCAGCTGTTCTTATCCCTGCTATAGTAGTAATGGGATATCTGGGACAGAGAATAGGAGAAATTGTCGATAATCCTAAAAATAGAGATGATGCTGACTATAAAATTGCGGTTTTAAATGCCTTAAAAAAAATGGATAAATCTATTTCATTGCAGGAATTGAATGAAAAACTTACAAAACAGGTTGCGGAACCTGATTTACCCGAAACTAATAATGAAGACGACTTAGATGTATGATGCTGTTTAAATCAAGGTCTATTGACAATAATACTCGGAATGCTAAAATTGTAATCTAAGGAGTATAATATGCGAATCAACAAAATTAGTTCACAACCCCATTTTCAAGCGGTTAATCAAAAGTATTTCGAATGGGCAAAAAAAGATTTTGCCAGAGGAAATAATGTGTCTACTGAATGGTTACATCGACTACGTTATGATGTTTTTTTATTTAGAGAAATATCAAGACAAGACGCTATTGATACAATTAATGCTGTGAAAAAATATATGAATAAAACTGATGAAGGAATTGAACATGTTTTAGCAAATTTACACAACCCTAATCCATAAAAATTGTAATCTAAGGAGTATAATATGCGAATCAATAAAATCACTTCACAGCCCAATTTTCAAGCGGTTAATCAAAAGTATTTCGAATGGGCGAAAAAAGACTTTGCCAGAGGAGGTGATATTACAACCGAATGGTTATTAAATTTACGCTTTGATGTTTTTCTTTTTAAAAAAATAAAATCAAATGATGCAATTGATACAATTAATGCTATTAAGAAATATATGAATAAAACTAACAAATGTATAGAAGCATTATTAGAAAATTTACACAACCCTAATCCATAGTTTTACTTACTACTGCTCCGGTTATCGCTCCCAGTCCCATGCCGAGGAGAGAACCGCTTGATATTTCCCTTCATTCCCGCTTAAAACGGCTTCCAAATAATTGACAAAAAAGAGTTGAATGCTAGAATTGTAATCTAAGGAGTATAATATGCGAATCAACAAAATTAGTTCACAACCCAATTTTCAAGCGGTTAATCAAAAGTATTTCGAATGGGCAAAAAAAGATTTTGCCAGAGGAAATAATGTGTCTACTGAATGGTTGGACAGAATCAGTTTTGATGTTTTTCTGTTTAAAAGTTTGTCGAGGCAAGATGCCATTGATACAATAAAGGCGGTAAAAAAATACATGAACAAAACAAGTATTGGACTAGAAGACACCTTAATATCATTACACAACCCTAATCCATAGCTTTACTAACAATTGCTCCGGT
>CALUPJ010000011.1 GCA_944322555.1 Candidatus Gastranaerophilales bacterium
AGAGGATAGCCTGTCACGGTGTCCTCCAACCCTCCGGTTGCTCTGACGACGGGTAATGAGCCATAATGCATTGCAATAAGCTGCGAGAGCCCGCAAGGTTCAAATTTTGAAGGCATCAGGAAAAAGTCGCTGCCCGCATAAATAAGGTTTGCCAAATCTCCTTTATAGCCTACATAAGCCCTGATATTAGGAGTATTATTCGAAAGCCAAATAAAAAGATTTTCATAAGACTTATCACCCGAACCTAAGAATACAAAATCAGCCTCAAGATTTCTCAAATCATTTTCAACCTGCCTGATTAAATCAAGACCTTTTTGCTCTACAAGTCTTGAAATAAGAGCTATGAGCGGTCTTTGGGAATTGTATTTTAATCCGAAATATTCCAAAACTTTTTTCTTATTTTCTTCTTTATTTTCTATGGAATTGATATCGTAATTTTTAGCCAGAGTTTTATCCGTCTTGGGATTAAATACATCATAGTCAATCCCGTTAACAATTCCCAGTAATTTATCAGTATGCCCGCGAAGAGTATAATCCATACCTTCTCCGTATTCTCCCGTAAGGATTTCCTTTGCATAAGTGGGAGATACCGCTATAATTCGGTCAGAATAATTAATTGCACCTTTCATCCAATTAACACGCCCGTAATGTTCGCAGCCCCATTCATTGAATACAATATCTTTTCTCATATTTGCAAATTCAAGAATATCTTCAAACCAGACACCCTGATAAGCAAGATTGTGAATTTCAAATACATTTTTTGTTTTTGACCAGAATTCATCAAATTTATAATTAGCTTTTATATAAAGAGGTATCATTGCGGTATGCCAATCGTTTGAGTGAATTATATCAGCCCTGAAGTTCAATTGTTTTGCATATTCCAATGTCGCAAGCGAAAATGCAATGTATCTTTCGTGCTCATATCTTGTATCAAGCCATTTTGGGTAAACTTCCTGAAAACAGGAAAAATACCAGTCATTTTGCACAAAAAATACATTGATATTTGTTCCCGGCAGCTTCGTCATATGGAGTTTAAACTTTTGCGGACTTGAACCGAAAGTTATCCACATTTCTGAATTTTCCAGTTCCCTTAGTCCCCACCTGTTATAATCAATGCATCCGTGAAGCGGAGTAAAAATAGCAATTTCTGCATCCTTTTCAATAGCTTTCGGCAAACTCCCCATAACATCAGACAGTCCGCCTGCTTTAGAAAACGGTGACACCTCTGCCGCTGCAAACAATATTTTCATATTAAATACTCCTACTCTTCTGCCTTTTTAACCTGATTTGTGATACTTGATTATAGACTGTTAATTTTTGAAAATCAAGATAAGAATCTGTTCTTCAGAGAGTCTGCAATAATTATACTAACCGGAGTGTATTCAGAAAAAACTTTTTGCAAATGTTCTTAATTTACAACCTTGCAAAAGACTGTTCGCCTTATTAATGGCTGTGTTGTTGGTGTGATTGAATCTATTTGCATCTTAGTCTATATACCTGTTTTGCTCTATTAACATTCGCTTATATTTAAGCCGTTCATCTACGTTCATATGTTCCATTTTTGCAAGATCTTCAGGATAAAAACTAATTTTACTCCAAGTTATGCCAACATAATCATGAGGTCCGGAAACTGAATTTGGTAATTCTCGAGGACCGCCTAAAAAACCTTTATCACGTATCTTCTTGCCGTTTAAAACAAAATATTTTGACTCGTCAGGAGTGCGTTCGAAGACATCTTTTACAAGCGTCTTTAATCTGCAAAACTTTTTTGTAAAAGACTGTTTTATTCGCCTTATTAATGGTTGTGTTGTTGGCGTAATCGAATCTATTTGCATTTTGGAAACCTCCTTTGTATTATAACACTTATATAACCCTTCCGCAATATTCTATTGTATCAAATCTGCCCATATATTCCACCTTTTGTTGTCTAAATCATATTTTGCATCCTTGATTAATAATTGAGAACCTTTTTGTATCAAAAGTTCCGCTTCAGATTCCCGTTCTACATTATAACTTTCAATCAGAGATGCCTTTGTCTTTTTAGGAACCTTTATAATCCAATAAACTTTTTTTGCATACTGTTCTATAGCACCAGGTTCTATTGCTGTAGACATAAAACGTTCTTGTAAAGCTTTATTACCCACCAGTTTTGTTTCAACAAAATTCTTTATTTCATGTTCATTTTTAGTGCCAGCTTCTATTGCCTTTGTAAATTCTTCCAATAAGTCTTTCAAAGTAAGATTTCTGTTTTTATCTAACACTACAGAATTAAATACTCCAAAATTTCCCTCCCCTCTATATACTTCCATATCATGCTTGAGAGACTGTTTGTCCAAAAATTTTTCAATAGCTTTTATTTGAGACTTGATGTTTTCAGAAGTTGTACCAAAACTAATTGCTCCGTTTATTTTACCAGAATCATACTTATACTCCATCAATGCTCGCACAACTTCTCCCGGCTTGCGGATAATCCCGTCTATGCAGTTTTCCCATTATGTAAACAAGAAATACACTCAGTAACCGTCAAGACTTAAGCATAACCATCAAGACAGAGATATCGGCAGGCTTTACGCCGCCTATACGAGAAGCTTGAGCCAAATTTTGGGGACGAATTTTTTCCAACTTTTCTCGTGTCTCTGTAGAAATATGTTTAATTTTTGAATAATCAATATTAACCGGAATTCTGTATTTTTCAAGCTTTACCGCAGTTTCTACCTGCATTTCCTGACGTTTTATATAACCGTCGTATTTAATCAAAACTTCAACTTCTTCTGTTATATCATCAGAAAAATTCAACCTTTCGGTCTCTTCATCCAATTCTTTAAAAATCCCGTAATTAATGTTCGGGCGTTTCAAAAGTTCTCCCATACGCATTCCGCGGTCTATATGTTCACCATACTTCGCCAAAACATTATTTACCGTATCCGTTGCGGGCAGTTTGGTTTCTTTCAATCTTTCTATCTCTTTTTTGATGTTTTCCTGTTTAACTAAAAATCTTTGATACTGACTGTCGTCAATAAGCCCAACTTGATGTCCCAAATCCGTTAATCTGCTATCGGCATTATCCTGCCTTAACAATAATCTGTACTCCGAACGGGATGTAAGCATTCTATAAGGCTCTTGAATATCCTTCGTAACCAAATCATCTATTAATGTTCCTATATAAGATGACGCTCTTGAAAGTTCCAGAGGCTCCGAGCCGTTCAAATATTTAACCGCGTTTATGCCTGCCACCAGGCCCTGTGCTGCCGCCTCTTCATAACCGCTCGTACCGTTAATTTGTCCTGCGAAAAATAACCCCTCAATGTCCTTTGACATCAATGAATGTTTTGTTTGAACCGCAGGAACATAATCATATTCCACAGCATAAGCAGGTTTTATAATATGAGCTTTTTCCAATCCGGGAAGCGAACGAAGCATTTCTACCTGTACACAGGCGGGCAGGCTGGTTGAAAAGCCCTGAATATAGACTTCATACGTATTCAAGCCTTCAGGTTCAATAAAAATATGGTGCGAAGGGTTAGAAGCAAAT
>CALUPJ010000012.1 GCA_944322555.1 Candidatus Gastranaerophilales bacterium
TCCCGGAGAGTTTGTTAAAATATCAAAAGACGGTATTGATGTAAAAACCGGAAAAGGAGTTTTAAGATTAATTAAAATAAAACCTGAAGGTAAAGGCGAAATGCCGGCCAGAGACTGGGCAAACGGAATTAAGACATTGCAAGAACACCATTAAGTTTAGTATTAATTTCGTCAAATCTGTCCAGCAAAACCAGTTCTCCGCGAAGTCTTGATGCACCCGGAAATCCACTCAGATAATAATGGATAAATTTCCTGCAAAATTTTATTCCAACCTCTTCTCCACGAAGTTCCATTTCTCTTGTAATATGTTTTTTTAATGTCTCAATTTTTTCTTCAAGAGTCGGAGGTGATATATATTCTCCGGTATGCAGATATCTTTCAATTCTGTATAACAGAGACGGATCTCCCAAAGCACCGCGTCCGACTGCAACACCGTCCGCCTGCGATTCTTCAAGACATTGAGCTGCCGTCTCGGGAGAGACAATATCTCCGTTTGCAAAAACCGGAATATCCACATTTTGTTTCAGCTCTGCAATCTTTTTCCAATCTGCTTTTCCGCCATACATCTGTGAACGCGTACGTCCGTGGATTGTTATAAAATCCGCACCTGCTTCCTGCATTCTTTGCCCGAATTCTACAAAGTTTAATTCGTCAAAAGTATAGCCCAGTCTGAATTTTACGCTGAGCGGGATAGAAATTTCCGATTTTACCGTTTTTACAATCTCCGCAGCCAAATCCGGGTTTCTCATAAGTGCACAGCCGTCAGTCCCCTTAACAACTTTATTAACCGGACACCCCATATTTATATCAATCATATCAGCAAACTTTTCAAGATATTTTGCACAATTTGCAATCATTTGCGGTTTATGCCCGCTAAGCTGATATGAAATCGGCGAATGGTTTTTATCCCGTTTTGTTATAACTGTGTCCTTTACCTGCGTAAGAGCCTCTGAACTTATCATTTCCGTTGTTATAAGACAGTTTGGTGAATACTCTCTTACAAGCGAGCGCAAAACATAGTCGGTAATTCCTGCCATTGGAGCAAGCGAAACTCTGCTTGCAATTAAAGATTTTACTCCGTTATCCTCCGACATAGGGCTTTAACTCTTCCATTCTTGATTTTGCATATTTCAAATACTCATCATCGGTTGTATAGACTGAAGTAAACTTCTGATAATATTTAAAAGCTTCTTTATAATTGCTCAAAGTATCATAATCTACCGCAAGCATATAATTTGCAACCGGAAACTCATTTGAATATTTTAGAACATTCAAGTAATCACTGATTGCAAGTTTTGTCTGCTTCTGCTCATCGTAAATTAAGCCTCTGTAATAATATGCATATGCATTGTTTGTTTCTTTCTTCAACACTTCGTTAAATTTCGCAAGTGCATTTTGATAATTATTTTTTTCAAACAAATCAATACCTTCATTTAAAATTGATACTGAACCATTTTGAGTTACGTAAGCAAGAAGATTTTTTGCCTCTGACTGAGGATTTTTAGTAACCGCCTTCTTTAAATACGTCTCGGCAAGAGCCCAATTTTGCTGTTCTGAATAAAGATATCCTATATAATAAGGTATCTCTGCATTGTTTGGATTAATAATTTCTGCTTTTTTGTAATATTCTATTGCACTCGTATAATCACCGAGCGCCTGATAAGAAGCAGCCGCACCGAGCATTGAATCCTCCGTAGCGGGATTGATTGCCAGATACTGCTGAACAGCTTTTTTATAATCTTTATTTTCATAACTTGAAGATGCTTCCGCAAGTTTTGTTGAATCAGAGTCTTGTTGAACATTCTTTAGTGTCTGTAAAACTAAATTATTGGAAGGAAACTTTGCTTTTGCAGTATTCAATGTATTAACCGCATTTCCGTAATCATTTCGTGATGCGTAACAAACGGCAAGATTTACATACGCATTTACATTTGATGCGTCTTTTGCAATAACAGCTTTATACCCGTTTATAGCTTCATCAATTCTATTATCCTGGTGCATTTTGTAAGCATAATCGTATAATTCACACGCACTGCCGTTTTTTGCGAGATATTCCATGTACTCGGCAGGGGAAAGAGCATCTTTCATAACCTCCGCAATTTCTGCTTTCGCAATCGAATGGTTAGGATCTATTGACAAAATCTTTTTATAAAGTGCCATTGCAGTCTTGCTGTCACCCATTTCTTTATACACCTGAGCCTTATACAAAAGAGCCTGCGTATTATCCGGATAAAGTGTCAATACTGAATCATACGACTGGATAGCTTTTTGATATTCTTTTCTCTGCTGGAAAAGAGTTCCGACATTAAGCCTTGTGGTTACATTAGTCGGATTAATTCTCTCCGCTTTGCCATAGTAACTGAGAGCTGTTTCAAAATCGCCTTGTGCTTGCTTTATAGCCCCTAAATTCGCATTAAGCTCCGCATCACTAGGAGTTTGTGCAAGTTTTTTCAGATAAATCCTCTCAAGAGCGTACAAAACTTCCATATCCCCTTTTGAATTTGCAAGAGCTTCATTATACTGTGTTACGGCCTCGTCATAACGTCCTAACTTATCAAGTGTTCTGGCATATTTCATTCTTAAAACCCCGTCGCCGGGTTTTAAATCCAATGCAATTTTGTAATAATCCGCAGAACGAGGTTCATTACCCAGCAGTTTAAGCAAATCCGCAATTTGTATATTGGAATCTCCTGCAAGTTTTTCATTCTTTGCAGCTTGTGAAAACTCATATATAGAAGCAGAAAAATTCCCAATCGCCCTAAGTTCTTCAGCCCTTTTATATCTTGAACCGGCAGTCGTATCAAAACTTATTACCTTTAAGCACTGGTTCAAATTCTCTGTTGCCGAAGCAATCATGCCTGCTGAATTTTGAACCGTTTGTTCTTTTGCCGGATAAATTTTCAGATAACACAATGCGCTTCTAAAATCATTTGCCGCTTTGTCATAATTCTTTTCCTGATTAGCATAATATGTAGCTCTTGCAAGATAAGCGTTAACAAGCCCTATTCTTGCGGAATTATCGAGAAAATTAATCCTGAGAGCTTTTCTAAACTCAACAATGGCTGAAGAATACTGGCTCTGCATTAAATAATTCTGTGCCTGATTGTAATGTTCGGCAAAAGCACCCGCCTGTGCACTAAAAACAGGCTGACAAACAATCCCCGCACATATAACCAAACAACAAATGAATATTTTTTTTCTCATAACAATATATTACTATAAGTCATTTGGAAAGTGAATAAGTGAACACGGTAATGGAAAAATTTCTCCTGCAATATATTTTAGAAAAAATATTAATTTAATCAGGCAGAAAAAAAAGGATATTTAATCCAAAGATTATACATTTGTCACTCAATTGTAAATTTTTGTAAAACTTTTTTGACATGACATACCATGATTTACAAATTTATAGTAGCATGCCATGTATCAACTATCCCCAAATCTCCTCCCAAAATTATTAGAGAAAATAGTTATACTGACTCATATCCGGGTCAGTTTTTATTATGCGGAGATAATAAACTAGCTCAATAACTCTGATAATATATTAGCATTTTCTTCTGCTTTAAGATTATTGGATATTCTGTTACGTTTTATATACACACGAAGAGCTTCTCTAATCAGTTCGCTTCTTGTCCTCTGTTCAGAGTTCGCTACATTATCGACTTTGGTAAGAAAATCATTAGACATTGATATTAATACTCTTGCCATATTCCCTCCATACAGTAATACTTTATTATATCATACAAATAATTTATTGCAAGAGTATATCTGTTTTATATTTATAAAATGTAAACTTTTGTAAAATTCGCATTTTTCAAAAGCAATTATTGTAAACACATGCACTTTATATATATAGAGTATAAAAAGAGGATAATTGTATTATGGTATTTAACAATCCGTTTTATTTTTCCAGTATAAACAGTTCAATGGTAAGTCAATGGCCGTCTGATTCCATTAACCTTATGTGGAACCAGTTAAACCAGAAAAATATGACAAACAGCATACTCTTTATGACGCCATCTATAAATACTGCCATATATGATTTCCCTGAATTTACAAATTGGGGTAACAATTTACTCAATCCAATGTTAGCCATTCAACAGACTATACAATCTTTCAACAATGGTAATTGGATGAACTTGGGCGGAAATAACGGCGGGTTCAACTGGGATAACATGTGGAAGAACTTTAAAAACCCGTGGGGAAATAACAGCGGAAACAGCAGCATTTCCTCCGACAATCTTGAATACGATGCTTTAAAAGCTTTGATTGATAAATACAAAGATATGTACGGTGAAACTCAAGCAATAAAGGATGCTTTAGATAAAACCGGTACTTCTGATGAAAAACTTCTTGCATTAAAGGAAGCATATAAGACTCTTAATTCCAAGAAACTTGAAAAAGCTTTATTGGAACTTCCCGAATATAAAAATATTCTTGAAGCAGCCGGATATAAATATGGAAGAACCGATAATGACAGCGACGCTACGAAGAAGCTGCGTACTAATGTTGCGTCTATACATTCTGAATTAAGTGCAGGTAAATGGGATAAACTAGCAGCTACATACGGCGCAAATGATGAACAGGGCGAAATCCTGCAGGTAATCAGTTCTTGGAATGACAAGTATTCCGGCAATGAGGAAAGAAGCATACTTCGTTTATGCGCAAATCACATTGGAGATAGTGATGAAGAGAAAATATTACAAAGAAATATTTTAAGAAATCTTGTCGGCAGTTTAAACCAGAAAGCAGCCGAATTGGAAAGTGAATTTGACACCTCCTGTCCTAAGTTAAAAGAGGCAATGACAGCAATGTTGGAAGCTTCCGCCGATTTAGGTTCTACAGATGAAGATTTAGCAGATTTCACTAAAACAAATGTAAATAAATTGGCTGAAAAATTTGAAAATCTCTATGCAATTATAAGATTAATGCAGGCAGAGTTGATTAGAAACGACATCAAGACCAAATACGGTTTCTTAAATAACATTTCCTCCAATGATAAAGATTTTGTAAATGATAACTTAGTTATAAATGCTACAATGTCTGATCTCAAAGCGGAAGGAATTAATATCGACAATATTGAAATTGATGTTATTGAGGAAGAAAGCGATGAAATTAATGACGAAATAATTGATATAGATGACGAATATGAAACTCCTGAAGAAAAATTAGAAGCCCTTAAAGATAATGATAAATTGAAAAAATCAGCAAATGAAAATGTATATGAAACAAAAACAGATTCTCAAAATGTAACAAAACATTTCTATATGGCAAATGGTGAAAACCTTGTAGAGCTCAAAGACGTAAAAGCAATTGATAAAGACGGAAATTGCACAATGATTGACGGTTCTGTAAAGAAACTTGCCGACGTAGAAAAAATAAACGTTACCGCAGAAAATATCCAAAATTACAACAATGCAATTAATAGAGTTGAGAAGTTAATTAACAATAAAATCCATATGATGACAAATTCGGATTTACCCGCAGACAAATCAAAAGGAGTAATTGTTTATTACAGCGAAGGCTGTGATAAAAAACACAATAGACAATATTTCATGATTAAAGACAATGAATTGGTAAAAATTAACGGAATTGTTCTAGAAGACGGTAATGTAAAATTTGAAGACGGAACAAAAAAACATTTAACTACTCTCACTTCAGATGATGTTTCAAGCTTTGAAGATAGTAACATCCTTACAGAAAACGAAGCTGAAACAGCTAAATATAAAACTGACCGTGAAGAAACCAAGCAACTGTTAATTGAAACTTATAACTGCAAAGAACCGGAAGATGGTATTTATACTATACCGTCAACAGATTGTAAATTAAAAATAAATAATAAAGGAGAATTAGTATTAGCTGAGGATTGCAGCATAAAATACATTACTACGGAAAATTCTAAAGAAACAATCGCCGGCAAAAAATACAAAAAGGATACAATAATTGATGAAAACACTCTTCAAAACTATATTAATGCCTTAAAAAGTACAATTAACACAACAACAGGTAAATCATCAAATTTAGGCAGACAATTTGCAAAAGATTTAATGGGACGTACAAACATTGAGGAAGAAACAAGAGCTGTAAATCTGCTGTTTGATAATGTTAATGCATATAACATAAAAGATTTTATTAAGGAGTATGATGGCAGAGAAGGCTTCGGAAACGATAAAATTTGTGAACAAATCATTACAGAATACAACTTTAAAAATAGCAAACAAAAAGGTATAAGAAGAATTATAACCCTGGTTCTTGAATACTGTGATATGAATAACCTAAATGTTGACTCCACAGCATATAAACGATTGAAAGAAAAACTTGAAACAATTTCAGATAGTGACTATGCTCAAGGAGAAAGCAGACTAAATTCTAGAGACTGTCGTTATATTGATCACGATATATTAACAGTTTTAAACATCAAATAATTAGATGTAAGTTTGGTATTAAAACAAAGACTTTGCCGGAATTCGGTTTTACCCTTCCGGCATTTTTTTATCAGCAGTAAGCATTATGGTGTCTGTATTGGAAATCTTTACATTTCTTAAAGATTATGCTATTTTAAAGTAAAAGGAATTTACATGTTTAAAAGGAATTTGGAGTTTATAAATAACCCTAATCTTAAATCCCGTCTGGAAAAGATGTCGATTGAAGATACCAGAAGGCATATGTCCTATTGCATGACACCTTCAAATGATTATCTTTTAATGAAAGATGATGTCCCGCTGGATGATATTAATAATCCGCGCGAAGCTGTCAGACAAATGCTGAAAACCTCCATAAAATCTCCTATGGAGGCCAGCGACATTATAATAACTTTCGGCATCGGATTATGTTATCTTCTTGACGAAACCTTTAATAACTATCCGTCAAAAATCTTTGTATATGAACCGGATACAAAGCTGCTCCATTTTGTTTTAAATAACGTAGATATATCCGAGCATCTGGCAAGTGGAAGAGTTTATATAACCGATAATCTTGATGATTTGATAAACAAAGTTACCTCAATTTATTTAACAAAAGATAAAGTTGAAATTGTTTACCTCAAAAATTATGCGCTTGTGAAAAACAAAGAGCTTTTATCTCTCACTCAAAAAGTCTATCAGACTTGCAAAAGTAAAATGATTGACATTAATACAATCACAAGATATTCTCGGGTTTGGCTTGTAAATACTCTGAAAAACATAAGCAGAATCAATAAATCTACCGCATATAAACTGTCAGATCTGGAAAACAAATTTACGGGACAGACTGCTCTCATTATTGCTGCAGGTCCTTCTCTGCTTGAAAATATAGAAAAAATTAAAGCAAACCGCGATAAATATGTAATTTTTGCCGTCAACAAAGTTTTACGGGTACTTGAAGCAAACGGAATTATTCCTGATTTTGCAGTTTGCCTTGACGCTACAAGAACAGATGCAACACTTACGGGACTTGAAGATTTTTGCGGCAAGATAAATTGTATTATGGATTTAAAATCCGACAGCACCATTATGACAAAAGGATTTAAAAGGTATTTTATATCCTTTACGGGAAGCGATTTTGTCGTCAAAAAACTGGCGCTATATAATCGCTTTATCAAATGTTATGAAAGCGGAGGCTCTGCTACGACTTTATCTCTTGTAACCGCAATAAAACTCGGTTTCAGCAAGATTATATTCGCAGGTCTTGATATGGCTTTCAAGGATGATGTAATTTATTCTACCGGAGAAAAGCTTAATAAAACCCCGGATAATAAAATGCAGATTGATAAATCAACAAAAAATCTTGTAAAAATAAAATCCGTAACCGGAGATATGGTGTATACCCGGGATGACTATGCTGCATCTATTCAGCACTTTGAAATGTTAATAAAAGATTTGGGACATTCGGAAATATATAATACAACATCATTCGGAGCAGCCATAGAAGGAATGAAAAATGCAGAATTTGACTCAATCCAGCTGCTGTTTTCATCAAACGGTCTGCCGTTTATTCTCGGAGACATCGAACCGTTTAAATTTGATATAAAAGATTGGGCACAAGATGAATTACATCTGATAAATAATATTATTTCAATTCTTTCCAAAAATGTATTCTCACCTGCACTTGTTTCTTCAATCGTAAAATCTTCTTTAATGTATCAATATATGCAAGCTGATATTTTAACAGTTTTACAATCTAAATTTGACTCTTCACTTGCTGAAAGCTTTATAGAAAAAACAAAAAAATCTATAAAATTTGTTGTAGATGTTTTACAGAAATATTACTTAATTTAGAAAATCGGAGGATTTATGAAAAAGGTTTTAATATTATTAATATTACTGCTTTTACCCGTATCTGTCTGTCATGCTGCAACCCAGATAAAAGTTGTTGCTTTGGACAATTTTAAAACCGATTCTCCGACAGATAAACTTAATGTAAGAGTGCTGGAAAATACTGTTCTGGGGAAATATGATATTGCTGCTAATTCCACGCTTCATTGCCGTGTATTGAAAATTGTCGATCCTAAACGCGGTAAACGTAACGCAACATTCTATGTTCAGCCGACTGCATATACAAAAGACGAAATTACCACTCCTATAAAAGGCGATTTTTACGGCAAATATTCCACATTTGTTCTCTCTAAAGAAGAATTAAAAGAAATTCCGCCGGGAAAAGTTATAAAAAAAGCCGCATTATCAGTCGGAGACTATTTTGTTAAAGGTCTCTCAACCGGAGTAGCTTTCGTTCAGGGATTTGCAAAAAATGAAAAAAATAACAGGCTTAAATCCGGAGTAGTTAACGCTTATGAAGAATCTCCGTTCTCATATATAAGTGAAGGACAGCAGCTTGATATAAAGGTCGGAGACGATTTTTATCTGGTATTTAAAATTAAAGATGATGACGATGAAGAAATGAACAAAGAAAAAACTGAACAGGAAAAAGAAGCTACTGCTGAAGCAGAAGAATAATCAGTGGATCATATAGCTGGCATGCGCACCGAGGACTTTGTCTTTTAATCGCTTAAATCCCTTTCCGTATATATATTTCATCTGTTCTACCAGATTTTCTTCAACATCTATAAGATACATATCGTGCACAATAAATTCTTTGATTATAAAAACAATACCCTGATTTTTTGTCCAAATTATATTTGTATCTGAAATATCATTTTTGAGAGACGAAATTTTTCCCACAATACCCTCCGAATCATCAGATGCAATTATAATCATTCTGCCTCCGAGTGATAGTTCAATATCTCTTGCAAATGCGTGCTCAAATACCAGCCCGAAACGGGAGTTAAAATTATCATATCCTACAATTCTTATTTCAACATTCCTGTTATAAGCATTCAGAAGTTCTTTTTCAAAAATTTTGAAGTCTTGAGACCAGATTTCCATATAAATTTCGCGCTTTGCATTCTGAATAACTTCAATTATTTTTTCCTGAATATTTTGCTTCCCGCTTATTGTAAGAATAGGTTCATTATAATCATCTTTAACTTCCGGCAGATGCTTATCAAGGTAATTTATTGCAGAGTTAATCTTTTTCTGAAACCTTGAAATCAACTGCTTTGGTTTTATCGGAGTATATGTGACGGGTTTTGTATTAGCTGATACCACAATATTTTTTTCTTCCAGCACCTTTAAAGTATCATAAGTTCTGGATTGCGGTATATTTGCAAGTTTAGCGGCTTCATAACCGGTTGCGGGATATTTTTTCAGAAGCGCGATATAAACTTTTGCTTCGTATGTATTAAACCCTATTTCTTTAAGTTTCTCTACTAGACTCATAAATTGATTGTAACATTTGTTTACAAAAAGTCAATTTTTGCCTCCCGAAAAACTTTATATATATAAGGTTAAATTAGATAGGTTGAATTATGGTATCATCAATAGGTTCACTTGCGAATATGGAATATATGCTCTATGGCGGAGCATCAGGTTTGAATACCAACACTCCGAGCTATATGAACGGTTATATGGCAAACCGTGGACTTTATGGTAATTACTATAATCCGTATAATAATTACAATAATTACGGTAACTATAGCCCTAAATCTGTTTTCTCAACCCCGAACACTATTTCAGACACTAATAAAACAGGGGCAAGTACAAGTAATAAAGATTTGGATACACTCGGAGATTATTATATGAAATCAATGAATCCGAGCGAATCTCTTGCGGTATCTGCTGTCAGCGGTGCTGCGTTCAGTCTTATGACTAATTTAAGATTTATAGCACATCCTTGGAATTCTCTATCAACCGTAGGCATGGTTGAAAAAATGTTCGCCGATGTAAAAACTAAGGGAACAAAGATGTATGAACTCTGGAGAAATCCGGAAACACATAAATTAATGACCGACGCATATGCAAGAATGCATAAATTGGAAGGCGGAGCAAAATCAAGACTCGGTTTATTCAAATCAAGACTTGATAAAGATTTGTATGACCGTTTGAAGGCTAGAATGGAAACTGCATTGAAGAGCGGTAATAAAGAAGCTATCGCAACTGTAACCGAAGAAATCAGAATAGCAACTAATGCTAAAACGGGTTATATCTCGCAAGGCTGGAGAAAACTTAAAGGAGCTTTAGGCTTTAACTCCAAAACTCAAACCATAGCAGAAAAAATTGCGGATAAGAATGCTGTTTCGGCAGCAGTAAATAAAAATATTGCAGAAAAAAGCAGTAAAACAATATCAGAATACTTCAAACACGGACTTAAAGGCCAGGGCGGTCTTGGCGGCGCAGTGATGTTCGGTATCGAATATTTAATGGATGCCGGAAAGATAAAAGCCGCATTTTCAAAAGATAAAGAAACCGGCTGGAAACAGGTTGGCCAGACAACAGCAAAAGGTGTAAGCGCGCTTATTGGTTGGGCAGCAGGTGAAGCAGTCGGTGCCTGGGCAGGAGCTAAGCTTGGTGCATTAGCAGGAACTGCAATTGCACCCGGTGTAGGTACGGTAATCGGCGCCGTTGCAGGATTAGTTGGAGGCTCAATCGGAGTTACTTTAATGGGTAAATTCACCAAAAAGATAATTGGCGAAGATGTTGGTTCAAAAGTTGAAATAGAAAATATGAAAAAGACTCCTGAAGGACAGGCACAACTTTTGTCTCTGACCGCTATGCAGGCACAAAACGATAAAAAACTCGACCCCAAAGTTTTACGGGCACTACAAAATGTAGCTGCACAATATTCATAAATTTCCTTTCAAAATTAACCTATATTCTCCTTTCATGATAGAATTAACCTGGAAGGAGTTTTTATTATGCGAAGCGATAATATAAAAAAAGGAGTTGCCAGAACTCCGCACAGAAGTCTTTTAATGGCATCGGGCGTATCCAAGAAAAATATGAATTCTCCTTTCATAGGGATAGCGAGTTCTTTTTCTGATTTAGTTCCGGGCCATATCGGAATGAGGGATTTGGAACGTCAAATTGAAAAAGGTATTCATTCTGCCGGAGGTCAGGCATTTATTTTTGGCATCCCTGCCGTATGCGACGGTATCGCTATGGGACATGCCGGCATGCGTTATTCGCTTCCGTCAAGGGATTTGATTGCAGACTGTATTGAAACCGTTGCCAATGCTCATCAGCTTGACGGTCTGGTTTTATTATCAAATTGCGATAAAATTACTCCGGGAATGTTAATTGCCGCTGCAAGAATAAATATACCGTCAATCATAGTAACAGCAGGGCCTATGCTTGACGGAGAAAGCAGATGTGAAAAGCTTACTATGATAAAAGGCGCATTTGAGGCTGTTGGGAAATACAGAAACGGTGAGATAACAGAGGAAAGACTGTTGGAACTTGAAGAGGCTTCCTGTCCGTCTGCGGGTGCCTGTCAGGGATTATATACGGCAAATACAATGGCGTGTCTGACGGAGGTTCTCGGTTTGAGTCTGCCATATTGTGCAACAGCATCCGCCGTATCATCACAAAAACGTAGAATTGCTTTTGATAGCGGGATGCAGATTGTTGAATGGGTAAAAGAAAATAAACTGCCTCTTGATATAATTACGCGAGACTCTTTAAGAAATGCAATAATCGCAGATCTGGCAATGGGCGGTTCCACAAATTCGTTTTTGCATATTCTGGCTCTGGCAAATGCTGCAGGAGCCGGAGTAAAATTAGACGATTTTGAAGAACTCTCGCATAAGATACACCAGTTTGTAAAACTGGAACCTTCTTCTAATATTTCTAT
>CALUPJ010000013.1 GCA_944322555.1 Candidatus Gastranaerophilales bacterium
GCTGACTGCGACTGTCCTCTTCGTCCGTGTCTGTGGGAAAAACGTCAGACAACTTGTGATACTTTGGATTGTTTGGATATTTCGTCAGACAATATTGCAGCAGTTGTTTTAAATGAATAAGTTACAATATATTGCATATTAGTTTTATTTTTGCTACACTTATTGATAAGGGGTTTATATATGAGAATTAATGCGATTAATGTAGTACATAGTACTTATTCATCGGATAATTTTGCAAAACGAAATTCTCTGAAAAGAGCATCTACAGTAAATCCAAATATAACTTTTAAAGGTGAAAAAGGTCAGGCTATCGGTGCGGCACTGGGAATGCTTGCGGGTGTTGTTGCTTCTGTTGCGGTAGGACCGTTGGCTGCTCTTTTGATAAGCGGGGCGGGTTTAGTCGGCGGAAGCATTACCGGTGATAAAATTGAAGACAAACTTGATGATGACAAAAAAAAATAATATAATAAAATTTTTTAACCCAATAAATAATGATATGTGTATAAGGCAAAACAAATGATTCAACCAATATCACAAAGTATAAGTAGATATCCAAATTTTAGAAATATTGACAGTCAAGGTTACTATGGTTTTGTAGGACGCAAGGAAGCTCTAAAAATAAATAATGACCTTGATTATCAAAGAAAAACCGTTGAACAAAATGAAAGATTAATCGGACTGGCTTCTTTAACCTTCTTAACCGTTTTGTTTGGCACATTTTTGTTTAATCTTAAAACTATATTGGATATGGTAAAAAAGGTTGAAAATTATTTTGCCAAAAAGCCATCTTCTTTTGTATCTCTAAAAAATAATCCCGATGTCCCTACACTTGAGAGTTGCAAAAGTATTAATAAAGATTTGAAGTCTTTTTTGCAGCGTCAAGTTAATCAGGCAAAGGCGGGAAGTGATATAATATCGGA
This sequence comes from Candidatus Gastranaerophilales bacterium, assembly GCA_944322555.1. Lineage (GTDB taxonomy): Bacteria > Cyanobacteriota > Vampirovibrionia > Gastranaerophilales > Gastranaerophilaceae > CAG-196. The sequence continues at coordinate 921 of CALUPJ010000013.1, forward strand.
AACCGGGGAGCCTAAGGCTTCAAACAGACTTCTTTTATATGGTTCAGCGGGAGTAGGTAAGTCTTATTTTGCAAAGATTTTTGCAAAGTCTCTTGATGCGGAATATATGGAAGTAATGCATTCTGATTATAATTCAATGTGGGCAGGGGAAGGTGTTGATAAGCTAAAAAAAGTTTTTGAAAATATTCTTAAGACAGCAAAAAATAAAAGTGATAAAAAGTATGTGGTAACTTTTAATGAAATTGATGCGATGGTTGCACCCGCCGATAAAATTACTGATAAAACAGCAGGAACTCATTGGGTCAGTATTTTGGAAGAACGTTCGGTTTTTCTGAACTATTTGGAAATTTTAAAGGAAAAAGCTCCAAATGTAACAATAATAGGTACGACAAATATTTCTCCCCGAAATAACGGTCTGGACAGAGCCGCCATGAGCAGATTTCAAAACATTATTGAAGTTCCGTATCCTGATAAAGAGTGTTTGTATGAAGCTTTAAAAATGAATTTGGAGAAAATCAGGAATAAAGATAAATTTATTTCTGAAAACGATAATCAGCTTCAAGATTTAGCACAAAAAATGGCGGAGAGAAGATTTTCTTTTAGAAATCTTGAGTATATTGTAAATGATGCAAAGAGTTATCATCTTGATGACTGCGTTAACGGCAAAAAGAGTGATTTTAAATTTGAATATCTTAAAAAATCAGAAGAAAAATTGAAATTCTCCGACGGTGAACTTGAAAAACCTGCTGACAAAATTTAGTAAGTTTATGCTAAAATGTTGTAAATCAGCAAAGGAGAATTATGACTATAGGTTTGGAATTTGATCCCGGGTTTGCACCCTATATTTTAGCTTTTAGGGGAACAGTGGAATATCTTTATGCGGATATAAACAGGTTTAAAAATTTTTCTCAAAGAAAGATGAAGTTCAGACAATATTACAAAAAGTTTTTTGAACTTTTTTATAACAATCTCGGTTTTTATACAGGATGTCTTATGTGGGCTGCATATATTAAAACACAGCCCGAACAACCGATTCTTAACAATAATTGTTTAGGACAGGAATATGACGAAGAGAGTAATATTTCCGAAACGGAGTTTATGATTAAATTTTTAGAACTTCTGCCTAAGGATATGAAATATTTCCTTGGTGAAAATTATGAAATCGACAAATCCGATATGAAAATTTTGGAAATGTATAAAGAGTTTTTGATTATTAATAAAGGTTTTATTAACTCCGAAAAAAATACCGATATTTTGCTTCCTTCGGGTATGATTACGGAAGGTGCCGAAAATTTTAAGGAAAAAATTGATGAGGTTTTGAAGTCAGGCGACTTGTCAAAGCTTCTTGAGTATAAGGATTTAATATGTCGGATATAATCAATGTAGCACGCGGTTTGAAAAAAGCTGATTTAGTTATAAAAAATGCAAATATAGTGAACGTATTGTCGGAAGAAATTCACAAAGGTGATATTGCAATTTCTGACGGCATAATTGCGGGGGTTGGAGAAAATTACTCGGGAGAAAAAGAAATTGATATTAACGGAGCGTATGTAACTCCTTCTTTTATCGACGGGCATGTTCATTTGGAAAGTACAATGATGCTTCCTGCGGAGTTTGCGAAAATTGTGCTGCCCGCAGGCACAACAACCGTAATTATTGATCCCCATGAAATTTCTAATGTACTCGGATTACACGGCATAAGTTTTATGCATGAAGCGGTAAGAAATTTGCCAATGGATGTTTATACGATGCTTCCGTCTTGCGTTCCGGCAACTCCGTTTGAGACCTCGGGATTTGATTTGAACAGTTATGATTTGTCTCTTTTAATTGATAAGCCATGGGTGCTCGGACTTGCAGAAGTTATGAATTTCCCGGGAGTTTTAAATCAGGATAAAACGGTAATGGCAAAATTGGAGCTTGCAAAATCTGCGGGTAAGTGTATTGACGGACATGCTCCGTATTTGAGCAGCAAAGACCTGTGTGCATACATTGCAAGCGGGGTTAAATCCGACCATGAGTGTACTACACCTCAAGAGGCAGCGGAGAAATTGAGACTCGGAATGTATGTCATGATTAGAGAAGGTACTGCGGCAAAAGATTTAGATGCCTTAATACCGCTGTTGAAAACCTGTAATACCAGAAAATGTATTTTTGTGACGGATGACAGACACCCGGAGGACTTGAAAGAACATATTAACGGAATGGTGAGACGTGCCGTGGAAGCAGGTGTGGACGTTATAAAAGCTGTTCAGATTGCAAGCTTGAATACGGCAGAATACTTCGGACTAAAGAATTTGGGGGCAATTGCACCGGGATATAAAGCGGATATGCTTATTCTGCCTGACTTAAAATCTTTTAAACCCGATATTGTAATTAAAAACGGTAACATTGCGGCACAAAACGGAAAACTTGTTTCAGAAATCCGAAGCGGAGAAAACTTATCGGCCCGAAACTCCGTAAATGTCCGCTGGATTACTCCGGAAGATTTTTTAATAAAAGCAGAAAATTCTACAGTCTGTGCTCTGGAAGTTATACCTAATCAACTGATAACAAAATCCGTCGTTTCTGAAGTAAAGACGGAAAACGGAAATGCGGTAAGCAACATTGAAAATGATACTTTAAAAATTTGTGTTATAGAAAGACATCGTGCAACCGGAAACATCGGTAAAGGCTTCGTAAAAGGTTTTAATCTTAAATGCGGTGCAATAGCTTCAACCGTGGCACACGATTCACATAACATGATTGTTATCGGTACGAATGATTATGATATGTATACTGCTGCCGTTGCATTAATTAAGTGTCAGGGCGGAAAAGTTGTAGTAAAAGACGGAGAGATAATTTCCCAATTGCCGCTTCCTATTGCAGGTTTGATGTCTGACAGGGATTTTGATTTTGTAGTAACAAAATGTGATGAATTGAACAGAGCGGCACATTCTATAGGCTGTACTCTTACAGATCCTTTTATGACAATGGGATTTTTGTCCCTGCCCGTAATACCGGAACTTAAAATTACCGATAAAGGTGTCTTTAATACGGGAAAATTCGATTTTATTGATATTTTTGCTTCAGGAGCAAAACTGTCTAAATAGTCTAAATAACCCATTTTATCAGAATTTTGATTTTAAAAACCGAAATAATATGATATTATTCTAGTATTGTAACTGTTATGAAGAGGGAATGAGATGCAAGTTTCAAAACGGCTGGTTGTAAGAAAAGAAATTCCAATGGATAATTCTAAAGATTTAATTACATCTCTGGATGTAGCTATGGGTGAGTATTATTGTCAGAATAATAATTACAACCGCGGTTTGGAGATTTTTAGAGATGCTATCCCCGAAATTACAGATGAAGCGGAGCGGAATAAAGTTGTAAATCAATATATAAACTACGCAATGCAGCATGCACAAAAAATGTCTTTAGACAAAAAATATATAGAAGCAATTGAACAATATCGGGATATAATGAAATACTCCGGTTTTCCGATAAATGTTTATAAAAATATCGGACTTTGCATGAAATCAATCGGAAATGCAGATTTGGCAATAAAATTTTTAAAGAGATTTGAAGAAATCTCACCCGATAAAGAAGATGTTTATGTTTATCTTGCAGATCTGACATATACCGATATCAAAGATAATAAAAAAGCAATTGAGTATTATGAAAAAGCTCTTGAAAAAAATAAGAATAATTTTTCAATCTATAATATGCTCGGACATTTATATTCTACCTGTTATCAGGATAAATTTAAAGAAAAACAGATTGATTACCTGCAAAAAGCATTTGAACTTGCACCTAACAACAGAATTGTAGTTAAGAATCTTGCTTATGTATACGGAAAATTTGACGAAACCCAAAAAGCGGATGAATTTTATTCCAAATTAATGTATCTAAATCCCACTCATTCGGATTTACATGCATATGGCGCATATTTAGTAAGACACAAGCGTTTTTCGGAAGGTTTTAAATTTCTTCAGCACAGATTTCAGAAAGAAGATTTGAAGAATGTTTCTTTTCCGCCGCTGTTTTCTGCCAAAAAGAAAAAATGGAATATGAAAGTTAATATAAAAGATAAACATATTCTGGTGCATTTTGAACAAGGTTTTGGGGATTCAATAATGTTTGTCCGCTTTTTGGATGAACTGAAAAAATGCTGCAAAGAAGTTTCTCTTGTCGTACAAAAACAGCTTGTTGACCTTTTTAATGATTCAAAGCTGAATGTTAATATTTATACCGAGGACGAAATCTCAAAAATAAATTATGACTACTGGATACCTATGATGGATTTGCCCATTGTATGTAACACTACTCCCGACTCTATTCCTAAAGCAGGCGGATATTTAAAAGTCCCTAAAACAAAGATTAATGCATATAAAAAAGCTCATATAAATGAGAATGAAAAGATTAAAATAGGTATTGCATACGAAGGTACACTTGCAAGCAAAGAAACAGACAGAGATATTCCTCTTAGCTTTCTTTATCCCTTAATGCGGCTTCCTGATGTTGAAGTATACAGTTTTCAGGTAGATGATCTCACAAGGCAGATGGATATGGTGCCTGATGATGTTCAATTGATAAGACTGGGACGGACATTTAAAAACTGGGAAGATACTGCCTGTGCAATGAATTGTATGGATTTAATGGTAACGACCGATAATGGCGTCATGAACCTCGCAGGCGCTCTGGGAATAAAAACTTTCGGAATTTTTAACAGAATAGTTGAATGGCGCTGGTTTAAGACTCAAGGTGAAGATATCGGCTGGTATAAAAGCATTAAACCTTTTCAATGTCCTACGTCAGGAGCCTGGGAAATTCCTGTCGGACAAATCAAGGAAGAAATAGATAAAATCAGATGTAAGAAAATTGCGGATAAGATTAAAAAGAAAATATAAAAATATAAGACTTAAAAATTGCTCTTGACGTTTTAATTAAAAAGTGTATAATTAAAATTCCAAGGAGATATGTGAAAATGAATTTTTTAAACATTTCTGCTTTCAAAAGCCAACAATACGCGTTAATCCGAAAAAATTTATCTGAAATTTACACACACGAACGGGCACACAAGGCTAAAGGCGGTTCTTTAACAGGGCCGGTCGTTATTGATTGGGAAAACGGAATACCGGTTGGCGGACATGTTTCTATAAGTCTGCCTAAGCTTAATCCCAAAAATCCGCAAAAAACAATTGATAATGCCCAAACGGTAATCAATTCCGCAATGGCACCTGCCGACCCGTCCGCACAGGATTACAAAGTTGCTAATCAGGCCAAAGCTTTAAAAAGACAAGCTCTGGAGATACAAAATAAACAAAAAAGGATAGATTATTATGCTTAAAGACTTCTTTATTCTTATATATAACCTGCTAAATCCCGAATATTGCTATATTCCGATAAAAAAGGATTAAATATTAAACGGTATTAATAAATTATCGTTTTTCATGCTTGATAGCTTTAGACCGCAAATCCCTGTGGAAAGTTATCGCAAAGCGGTGAGCTTCGTCTCTTATTCTCTGTATCAGATACAAAGCATTTGAATTTCTGGGAAGCAATATTGATTCGGATTGGTGCGGTAAAAATACTTCTTCTTCTCTTTTGGCGAGTGAAACAAAGTCAATCCCGTCTTTTCCGGTTTTTACTCCCATTTCTTCAACTATTTGCATAACACTTGATAACTGACCTTTGCCGCCATCTATGATTATCAAATCCGGTTTTTCCCACTTAGGCTCGCCGAGACGCGAAAGCCTGCGGGATAAAACTTCTTTCATGGATAAAAAGTCATCGGGTTTTCCCTCGGTCGTTTTTATCTTAAATTTTCTGTATGCGGATTTTTTAGGCAGTCCGTTCTGGAAAACAACCATAGAAGCTACGGTATTTGTACCTTGAATATGTGAAATATCATAACATTCTATTCTGTTGGGGAAATTTGTAAGATGTAACTTTTCAGCAAGATATGAACCGACTTCATTAAAATCATCTCTTATCTGTGCCATTTTCTTTAATCTTGCATTTTCCAAAAGATTTGAAGCATTTTTAAGCGCAAGCTCATAAAGCTCTCCGTACTTGCCGCGGCCGCGGCCGTAATTGATTGTGATTTTTTTGCCGGATATTACTTTTAACCAATCCTGATAAAGCTCTTTGTCACCGATTTCTTCCAAATCACGGGAAACGATTTTGTCAGGATATTCGAGCTTCAGATTTGTATAATACTCACGGAAAAATGTTTCAAAATACCCGGTTTTATCAATATCTTCCACAAAATATACAAAATCTTTTTTATCAATAAGCCTGCCTTCTCTAATCATCATTATTACAATTGCTAAAATTCCATCTTCATAAAGAAGCGCAATAATATCTTCATTGAGTTTTGTATTTTCATATACAACCTTCTGCCTCTCAAGAGTTTTTTGCAAATCCAAATAACTGTCCCGCATTTTGGCAGCTTTTTCAAATTGTTCGGCTTCTGCATATTTTTGCATTTGGATTTGTATTTGTTGAAGCAGTTCGGTCTGTTTACCGCTCAAAAATAACTCAACCTGATGTATAAGTTTCTGATATTCTTCCGGTGTGACTTTTCCCTGACATGGTGCAAGACATTTGCCTATATGATAGTAAAGACAGGGACGGTTAGAAAACTTTGGTGTCTTACATTGTTTTAGAGGAAAAAGTCTTTTTAAAAAATCCAGAGTAGCATACATTGCCCCGACATCAGTATAAGGCCCGTAAAATCGTCCTTTGTCAGGATTTAAATTCTTCTTTCTGACAACCTGAATGCGCGGAAAATCTTCGTCCGTTATCAGAAAATACGGATATTTTTTATCATCCTTAAGCAGAATATTATATCTCGGCTTGTGTTTTTTTATTAAATGCGACTCCAGTATCAGAGCTTCAACTTCGGAATCTGTTATAATATATTCAAGTTTTTCTATTTGAGAAACAAGAACATTTGTTTTCACACTGTCGTGCTGTTTGTGAAAATAACTGTAAACACGCCTTTTTAAATTCTTGGCTTTGCCGACATAAATTATTTCGCCGTCTTTATCATAATAAAGATAACATCCGGGCTGTGCCGGTACAAGCTTGATTGTTTCTTTCAATGTTTCATTCATAAAAACATTATACTACATTGTGATTTTAATAATGAGGCAGCTCTTCCCGGACAAGCATGACAAAAATTTTACAAAACTTTATAATAATTTTAGCCTGATAGATATTGCAAATAAATTATTAATTTGATAGTATAATGGTAAGATTGTAATAAAAATTTACTTAACATTTCTTAACAAATCAGGAATAAAAGGTTAATTTTTTTTATGTGTGGTTTTTTATATATATAGATAGATTTTGTGTGTAAGGAGTCGTTTATGAAGATTAACGCAATCGGTACAGATTATTATGCTACTAAAGCAGCCAATGTTAGAAGAGTAAAATCAACCAACCCGAATGATTTAAATGTCCCGCAGGGAATGACGGCAATATCGTTTAGAGGCGGGAATAAATCAGACGTATTGCATGTTATAGCCGAAGTTGATCCTTCTTTTACGACCGGCGGTGTTGCAACAGTCGGTAAGGATTACAAAACACTTAATAATATTTCTGCAAACGAACATGGAAGAACCGTAATATTTACGCCTTATTATAACGGCGATATTACCTATGATAAAGCAAGCGGAGAGCTTATAGAAAAAGTTGACGTGCACAGGGTTCCGCAAAATTTGCCCGAAGGTCATCCCCTAAAAGGAAAAGAAGGTACGCCGTTTTTTACAAAAGAAAATCTGGCGGAAACATCAATTGAAAAAATTTTAAAAGAAACAGATAAAAGCAAAAGAAAATATATTTTATTAGAAGAAGTCGCAGAAAAAGAGATGTCCTGGGGCTTGTTGGATAAAACTCCAATTAAACTATTTAAAATTCCGGCTGACAGCGCCAAGGCACCGGCAAATACGGATATTTTCTTTGTATACACCGAAGGTACGGCAAGCATGGTTAAACCGTATGAAGGCGGCGGATATGCAACAACAAAAAATGCATTTGCAAAATCATGGAATGGTGATCCGTATGCTCAATTTGATAAAGCTGCAGTAGAATTGATGCAAGATATTGATAAAAAGATAAGCGGTTTTGATCCCGCAACAGTAATCTGTTCTGATTCACAAGCCGCCTATGTATCACACTATATGGCACAGAAAAACGCATCGGGAGATGAGTTTTTCAAGGGCAAAAAACCTACACAGGTCGGACATAATTTGGGCAACGGTTATATCGGCCAAACTTCTCCGAGAAATATGCTGGTAAATCTGGGAGCTACAAAAGAACAGCTTGAAAAGCTAAGAAATTCAAAAGAATACATTCAAGCTGTATTAAGCGGTAATGAAGATGAGTTTTTATTAAAATTTTTAGGACAAATTACATCTGAAAATAAAAAAATAGTTTCCGCAATGGATATTCCTGTATATTACGGTCTTAAAGGCTATTTACCAATGTTATCGACCGTTTCGGAAGGATATCATGATGCAACTCTTTTAAATGAAGAAGTAGCACCATCTTTACGAGAAAAACTAATAAAACTTGATGAGCAGCAGAGATATATCGGTTTAACAAATGCTTTAAACGATCCGGGAACAACAGCTTTTAAACCGCTTGGATTATCAGGTTACGGACGAGATGCAAAGTATAAACTTACTAACGGTCAAGATGTAACCGTAAAGGCATTTGAAGTTTTTGACAAAGAGAAATCAAATGATTTGAAATATGTAAGAGAGGTTAAGCGCCGTAATAAAATAAATCTTATACAACGCTTCCAAAATATATTTGACGGAGCAAGAGTTTACAACTCAAACGGTGAGTTGTCATCTGCTCGTGAAAGTGAAAATTTATTAAGAGCAGGCCTTCCCGACAAAAACCATGAAATCATTGGCGGATTTTCTCCCGAATATATCAAAAAACTTGAAAACGGCGAAGATATTAAATTGGCTGTAAGCTGGGGCAGAGGAGATTTCCAAAAAGGTTTGGATACAGTTGTTGACGGTTTTGAAAAATTTGTAAACAAAACCGGCGATAAAAATACTTTGCTTTTATTGGGCGGCGATTTATCAATATCACCTGAAGAAGGCGAGCGTGTTATCAGCAGAGTAAAAATTCTTACGCAACAAGAAAATTTCAAAGGCAGAATTATTTTAATGGATGGCTTTGCTCCGGGACTTCCTTTTGCAAGCGCAGCAGACATAAGTATATTCCCTTCACGCTTCGCTCCTTGTGAATTAACCGATTTAGAGTCTAAGCATATGTTGTGTACTCCGGTAGTTACAAATTGTCAGGGATTAGCACAGAAAAACTTTGATCCTGACATTCCGGCAGAAGTTAAAATGGCTGACGGTTTCAAGACCAGACATGAATTTTATATGCCGGAAGCCGAGTGTCTCAAAGAAGGTGTTGCTTCAGAAAAGGCAAAAGCAGATTTTGAAAGAATAAAAAATAAATTAATAAATACGGAAAAAACAAAATACAAAAACCGGACAGGCAATGAACTTTCGGATGCTGAATTAGCTAAACGTTTGCAAAATAATGAAAAATATCAAAAAGCATTACGGGAGTTGAGAGATTCAATTATATCGGATGAACTTTCTGAATGCATGGACAGAGCTCTTAATAAATACCGAAACGGAGAAGTGGCGGAAAATATCTTAAAAAATCAAGTTAATATCCATACAGCCTGGGAAAATAACGGCTGGCTGAGTAAAACAAAACTGCCGGCAGCAGAGTTATACCGGCAGAAACATATAAATGCCAAAGCTGACAATATCGCAAAAGATGATTTGCTAAAATTAGATTTCTCCGGCCTTGGTGAAAGTTTTGAAAAAGAAGGAACTGACAATAAAGTTCATACAAGCTTTAAAAACTGGTTTAAGAAAAACAAGAAAGCCGCAATCATTGCAGGCGGCGCAGTTGCGCTTGCAGGACTCGGATATGCCGGATATAAAGGCGGGTGGTTCTCTCCGAAATTTGAAGAGAAGAAGAAAGACGGCCAACTGTCTTGTGTAGGTTAAAATAAAACCGGAATAACTTTAGTAACAAAATAATTAAATGAGGCGGAGAAAAAACTTTCCCGCCTCAATATTTTATTTATGCTAGAATTATTCTATGATTTTAAAAACATTTATTGAACCGCCTATTGATAATAATAATTACCTTATAACTGATGAGCAGTCTAAGGATGCTGCCCTGATTGATTGTTCGGCAGTGGATGATGATATA
>CALUPJ010000014.1 GCA_944322555.1 Candidatus Gastranaerophilales bacterium
AATTTCACATCCTTTCGCAGTTTCCTGCCAAATTTTATACCGCCCTTCGGACATACATCCAAACATTTCAGACATTTTATACAAGTTTCATTGTCAATAAATTTTTCTTTTGAGTTTATACAACCGGAAGGACAGTTTTTCTCGCACAAGCCGCAAGATACACATTTTTCCGAATTTATATATATTTTACACAAAGCTAATTTTGACAAAAGTCCAAGCAAAGTACCAACCGGACATATATTTGTACAAAAAAATCTGTTTTTGAAAAATACAAGAGTCAGAACCGCAAAAACTCCTACAACCCCCACAACTGACAAGGTTATTGCGGAACCAAACAATGTATAAGGCTCAATATATCGCAAAACGATGGCACTACCGCCCAAAAGAAATCCGAATACAACGGCGGCAATGAAATATTTAACCGGATGGTTAGCAACGGCTTTATTTTTCTTTTTTAAAACAAGTGCGGCGAATTCCTGTAAAATGCCGAACGGACAAATAACGGAACAATAAAATCTTCCGAAAAGAAGTGTAAGTATTACTATTCCGCCAAAGATAACCGCAGCCGAAACATCCGTAAAAATCCTCTGTAGCAGCGGAGCAAACTGGAGGTCAAGAACTTTTATCTGATAAAAACCGCAAAATCCGAGTATTGCCAGAATTAAAACCAGTCCTGCAATGGTAAGCCGTGTTTTATATTTCATAACTACTTCATACCCTGCTCAACTTTTTGAACTTCGGAATGTACATCTGCAAGAAGTTTTGGAATATCAAGCCCTTGCGGACAGTTTTTATTGCAAAGCCCGCATTTTATACATTTATCTGCTCTCGTAGCTGCATCCAAAGCATTATAATTGTATACAAACATAAATGCAGCATTTGGTGCAACACTCCCTTTAAACATATTATAAAGTCCGAATATTGCAGGAATATTAATGCCTCGCGGGCAGACTTCCAAGCAGTATTTGCAAGCTGTACAGCTTATTGCACCTTTAACTTGCATAAGTCTTACAATATCACGTGCAACCTCTTCTTCATGTTCTGTGAATTTTCTGTAATTGACAAATGTATCTACATTTTCTTTTAATTGCTGCAAATTACTCATACCGCTCAAAATCGTAAATACACGTGGTTTATTTGCAACCCAACGCAATCCGAAAGATGCAGGCGTATCGTTCGGACATTCCTGTTTAAGTTTTTGTACTGCTTTTTCTGGAAGATTGCATAATACTCCGCCTCTCAAAGGTTCCATAACAATAACCGGAACTCCGGCTTCATCGGCTATCTGATATAATTCATCAGCGTTTACTACTTCCCAGTCAAGATAATTTAATTGAAGCTGACAAAAATCCCATTTGTGTTCGTTTATGACTTCCCTGAGCATTTGCGGATCGCCGTGGAAGGAAAAGCCAAGGTGTTTAATAATTCCTTCCTTTTTTAATTTTACGAGCTCTCCGTACATGTCGTTATCTCTGTAATTACTCAGAGTATTTTTATTTATGTTGTGAACCATGTAGTTATCAAAATATTTAACCTGACATTTTTTTAATTGTTCTTCACAGAGCTTTCTGACATCAGCAGGTGAATTTACAAGATATGCAGGGCATTTATCAGTCAAAATAAAGCTTTCCCTCGGGTACTTTTTCAGGATTTCACCTATCGCATTCTCGCTTTTCCCATCCACATACATATAAGCGGTATCAAAATAATTTGCCCCGTGTGCCATTGCGTATTCAACCATTTTGTCTAATTCCACCATATCAATTTTGCCGTCACGCATTGGCAAACGCATACAGCCAAGTGCAATTAGTGGCATATCCGTATTATCAAATTTTCTTCTTACAACCTGATTTTCGGATTTTTTTATTTCTTTTTTTCTGTAGTTCGTTAGTAGAGCCGTACCGCCTATAGCCAGTGCTGAATTAATTATAAACTCTCTGCGTTTCATACTTTACTCCTCTGCAAATTTGGTTACACGAATATTATATCATGTTTTTATTTGTATTCTTTGTCACTTACGGGTTCAAGCCATGTTGTTTTGTTGTTCGGAATATTTGTTTCAATTGATATATGAGCAAATTCACTATCAGGTGCTGCACCGTGCCAGTGTTTTACCTCAGGCGGGATTTGAACAACATCACCGGACTTGAGAATTCTAACCTCTTTACCTTCTTCCATAGATCTTCCCTCTCCTGCCGTTACCAAAAGGATTTGTCCGCCCGAATGTTTGTGCCAGTTTGTTCTTGCTCCCTTTTCAAAGGTAACGTTTCCTATAGAAGAATTCCAGATATCATCTTTTTTAACAAGCATATTCAAATATGTTGTTCCGGTAAAAAATTCGTTATACGGATTAAGTTCTCCTTTATTAAAAGGCTGATTTATATTATTTGCCATTGTTAATCCTCCTGTTACAGCAAGTGTCATAAGTAATAATAATATTTTTTTCATAATACGCTCCGTTATTTTAAATTCAATTCTTTCAAAGTTTTTAATGCAGTCAAAGCATTAGGGAAACCTACATACGGCATACATTGAATAATTGCCGCCGTAACTTCTCCTTTGGTATTGCCCGCCTTTATCGCACCATTTATATGACTTTTTAACTGCTCCATATTCCCGCTTGTTGTTAATATGCTGATAATCATAAGTTCACGGGTTTTCATATCAAGCCCTTTTCTTGTACATATATCACCGAAATAGAATTCGGTCAGGAATTCGGCAACTTCTCTTCCCATATCATCGGGTAAACCTTCCATTGCTTTTGCAATTTCATCACCATAGAGCGGTTGTTGGATTTTTGCTCCTTTCTCAAAACGATTATACTCATTAACCGTTCCGCATGCTTCAAGCGGAGTTTCAATTCCACGTTCTTTAAGCACCTCATTGAAAACACCTATTGCATTCAAAGTTTTCGGAAAACCTATAAACGGTGCACATTGATAAATTACTTCCCTAAGTTCTATGGGGGTTACTCCTATGTTTAATGCGGCATTGATGTGAGCCTTTAGCTGAGGGAGAGTCTGCTGAACAGTAAGTGTTGTGACCGTAAGCATTTCTCTTGTTTGCATGCTGAGCTCCCCTACCGTAAAAATTTCTCCGAAAATATATTTTTGCAAGATATCCATAAATTCGGCGTCCTCTCCTGTATTTGGCTGCCAAGTACTGTTAAAAAGTTTTTCGTAATTAGTTTTACAAATATCTGTTCTTGTCATTTTTCTGTCTCCAATATTTAAAGCCAATGCAGTGTTTGCCTGCAAAATAATTATTCCCAAAATTAAAGCACAAAACTTTTTCATATCCGCTCCTTACAAATTTTTCCCCAGTTCGTAAGCAGCCTGCGGGTATTCAGTCTTACTGACGCTGCCTTCCTGCCAAACCCCGGAAGCAATTAGCATACCTGCATTTGTCCAATTCAGGTAATTTATTATTGCATTGTAGTGATTAATTACCGGCAGTGCCGTTTTTTCCGAAATATCAGCGTATGTCATGAGTAAAACAGCCTTCTTCGGAGCCTGAATTTTGCCGTTTATGGCATAAAATCTGTCTATAACAGATTTTAATTGTGCAGATATTCCAAAATAATATATTGGTGTTGCAAATACCACTGCATCCGCTTCCGTTATGTTTTCACGCACAAAATTAAAATCATCATTAAATACACATTCGCCGTTCATACCACAATGATTGCAAGCAATACACGGATGTACTTTTTTAAATGCGGAATCAAACCTTAATACAACATGTCCTGCCTCTTCCGCACCTCTTATAAAATTATCCGCCAGAATATTTGAATTACCGTTTTTTCTGGGACTTCCTGTTAATACTAAGATTTTCACGACATCTTCTCCTTTCTCATTTTATAAAAGTAATATGATTTTTTTATTTTACATCTTGAGAGTAGCTCTAAGTCAAGAAGATATGAAATTCGACAGCTTAGTTTTTCTTCCGGTAGATATTCAATCCGTAAAAAACTATACAAAGACTAATGAACGTAAATCTTTGTAAAATTTGTGAAAATATTTGTCAAATTTTACATTTAGGTGTTTTAATAGACATATATAAGTACATTTTTACTATTTAAAAGGTTAGGGTATGATTAAGCCGATTAATATTAGTACAAATCCTGTTTTATATCAAAACAGGTCGGCAAAAGAAACAGGGGTAAATATCACAACCCCGGGGGTTGAGCTTTCTAATTACAAAACTGGGCAAGCAATTTTAGTACGTAATAATATTTCATTTTATTCTCAACCTTTTATAAAAAAAAATAACTCCTTGCTGTACATTGATTTTAACCGATGAACCTTGTAATCCTACAGTACAGATTAACATGACGTGTGATAAAAAATTCAAAATTAAACAGGGTTTGTTTTTGATTTATTCAATGGCTTTAAATGATCAAATTTATGAACAAAATCAAAAAAAATGGCGGAGTAATAACATCTTATCTGTCTTGTAGACCCAATAGTAAGAAAATTAATTTTACAAGCAATCAAAATGAATTTATAAAATCAGTAAAAATGTTAGATGATAGTTTTTCCAGACAAAAATTGATGAAAAACATATAGATACTGCAAAAAAACTTGCACCTGTCGCACTGTTTTTAAGCCGTAAAACCGGTGAATATCAGGAGGAATTGTTTGATATTCCTAAAGATATGAATGAAGAACAATACGAAAAAATAATACAAACAATATCTCAGAAAGATTTGGCAGAATATAGCAATGATTTATTTAAAAATTCGCAATTGAAAGTTGATATATATATGAATAAAGAATATTATAATCAAAATTCTCATGTTTTATTAGGATATTTTAAAAGCTGGAGTAATGTTGATGAAAATTAGAAATATTTTATCTACAAGGTATATTTCAAATAACTTCGTAAAAAATAAGAAAATTTCTCTTTATATGAAGTATAAAAGAAAAATATTTTTGCTAATAATGCAAATTTTTGTAGAATCTGTAAAAATCAAGAGAAATATCTACGACTATCTTTCGTATATTTTTTCTAATATAGGCAGAATTTCATTTTTGTTTTCATTATACAACTTACGATTCATCTGCAACACAATAGTTAAATCAGAATTATTTAAAATATCATTATTATATTTTTTAAGATCATCTAATGTAATACTGTCTATAAGTTTATTATATTCGTCCGGTGTCATATTATTAGGAATGTCTTGAAAATCGTATTCTTTACAAGCATTATGTAATGAAAGTTCATATGCCATCTTAGTCAACTCTTTAGCATATTTGAGCTCTGCATCAGTAAAATTTGTTTTAATAAAATTCTGTTTTACTTGTTTAGTAATTTGTTCTAAATCTTCTTTATCACATAGAAATCCTAACTTTTTCGCATAACCGCCGACATATGCATCTGCTCCCTGCCATTTCTTATTACATTTTTTAGTTTCATTCATCTTATTACGTAAAGCTATTTCATATAGCGGTGTAATTCCTTGTTTTACAGGGAATGGTCTTTTAATTGCTATTTCAACACTAAAATATGGTTTTTTAATATCATCGTATAAATCTATGTGCATTACATTATCTTTGTTACCATTAGATTTAAAAACAGGTAAATAATATGGCACAAAATTATATTGCGAAGAAACATTCCTAGCTCTTTTGTTTTTTATAGATTTCTTATTACTATTAACTAAACCAACATTATATAAATGTATAGGGAATATTTGCATATTAAACCTCATTTTAATCTACTATATTTATAAATTAAAAATAAAAAATTTGCTAAATCCTTAATAAAAATTTACAAAATATTGACTAAAATTTATTTTTTTTCACACTTTTTGTAAAGGATTTAATTTTGAGGAAATTAAAATGAATGTGTATCTCAATCCCGTAAAACTTAACACTAATAACAATATTAATTATGCCAATAATGTAATAACAAATAAAAATGTAGCTTTTCAAGGCGGCATGCATCTAGGTAAAATTAAACCAATAATCCAACAAACATTAGTAAAACAAAGTTATGATTTAGAAAATTTGATAAAGAAAATTATATCAAAATTATCTCGCACAAAGTCTTTAAAAAAGCAAAACTTGCCTATTGTGGAAAATGCCATTATTGCCTTTTTTAAAGGCTTACAAGATGAAAAGGATTTTTTCAAAGAAATTGCAGAGAAAAAATTAAATAATGAATTTATACTTAGTAAGCAATTAAATAATGCTGATATTCTTATAAAGCTTGAATCTAAGAGAGTTATTAAAGAGCAAGCACCTTGGGAAGCTCCTAGGTTTAATAATGGAATATTAACGAATAGGGCCTATAGTGATATAGTAGAAAAAGTTAAGAATGCACCTACATACATATTAAATAACAATGAGAAAAAAGATATTTTAAATAAACTTGCTCAAAGTAATTATCATAACGAAGATATAATATATGGCAGCCTTAATTTTCAAGGACACACCGATAGTACACTTGATAATACTGATTTAGCACCAGAACACGATGAAAGCCTTTTGGATGCTTTTTTAGATTTTTTAGATGATTTATTTTAGAAGGTAGAAATGAAAGGATAATAATGTATGAGAATAAATCCTATTGGTTCATATTATAAAAAGAATTATAATAACTCTTCTGGAATTGCATTTAATGGTACCAAAGAAGAAATAATTTCAGAAGGTTTTAAAGAATTTGTTTCAGGTGCCTTACCGATTTATAAACTCGGAAGAGCAGTACAAAAGTTAGGAGATGGTGACAGTAAAGGTGCTATTAAACAAACAGTCGGCATGGTAGATAACATTGTATGTCAACCAGTTAAACAAATGGCAGCAAGTGCAGTGGCAGCAAAAGGAGCTCTTGTGGGTAGTGTATTTGGTCCTGTTGGTGCCGGGATTGGAGCTATAGTCGGATACGTAGGAACATTGTGGGGTTGGGGTAAGGCTAGAAATACTGTTGTAGATACTATCATGGATGATTAGAAAGGCAGTTTATTATGATTATTAATAAAGTTAATTGTACTACTTCTTTTAACGGCAAATTCAAATTTAATAATATTATAAAAAAAATAAAATCGTCAAATAATACATGTACATCTGAAATGCCAAAAGAAAATAACAATTTAAAAGAAAAAATACAAAAATATGCAAAAAAAACAAGTGATTTTATTATTAGATTCTTAGATACATTATAGGTAACCAAACCATTATGAAGCTGACAAGTATACAAACAATTCCTTTCAAACAGCAGGATGAGGATATAAAGCGAAGAAGAAATATTATTCTCGGGATTTCTGTCGGTGCGATAGCATCACCTATGCTGACATTTATTGACGGCGACAGTTTGAAGAAATCTTATAAAAACCGAAATGTTGCAAAATATACAACCGGTTTATGCATGGTAGGAGGACTTGCAACAGCAGGAAGACTTTTGACGGACAAGCAGATAAAACAATCTTCCAACCCTGAAAGAAGCAAAATTCTAAGAAATTCTGTTCTTGGTGCAATAGTTCTTCCGCTTTTTTTATTTGTAGAGAATTGGGCACAAATTAATAAGAAACCTTTTGCAAAAAAATGGTATTCTTTGGCTTTAGCCGGAGGTGCTCTGTTAGGTGCTTTAACCGCAAAATTAACGAAAAAAGGCTGATTTTCACTCCATCTTTCCGTTCCAAAAGCTGCGGAGGGTTTGGGTAAGCTTGGGCTCCGGCTTATTGATAATCCAATTTTCAATGAAACTTTGTTTTTTATACGGACTCTGAAGCATGAAATTGTTCCTTGG
>CALUPJ010000015.1 GCA_944322555.1 Candidatus Gastranaerophilales bacterium
TGAATATAAATTTATCTTTTTCTCCTTTGTATGAATAAATCGATTCTCCCGTTTCTATTATGCTTCCATCTTCTAATTTTGTTATTTCACCCGGTTTAAACATATCTTTTTGAGAATTAAATTCTCTTTTGGGATTTTTAACAACCAGAAGGTCAAAAGTGTTGCCAATATTTAGAACATAGTATCCGTTGTTTTTTTTGAATATTGCGAAATTGGCTTTAAGTTCGTTTTGGTTTTTTAGGTCGGACGGTGTGACTTTGAGTGTATATTTTTTGAGTATCGGGATGTCTATTTTGTCAGAGTATAGTTCCAACATCATATCTGAACTTTCTGAATTACTTGTTACTGTCAAAATGGAGTTATTGTCCAGTGCTTCCAGTCCAAAGCGAAATCTGTCGGATATGTTTGGCGTGTTTTGGAATAGTCCTTGAAAAGCAGTTCTATTGTATAAAGAACGATTTATTGCTGAGACTCTCATTTTATCCTCGTGTCTTATTATTTAGAAATTATGGATAATTTCATTCCTGTCTCAACAGGAACTTCATTGTGTTTGTAGAGATTGGAAATGATATTGTATTGAGAACCAGAATTCTTACCCCTGAAAGCTATATTTTTAATTTTTTTGAGAATCATAACGCCATTCTTTGCAGTAATTCCGTCCATTACGATTTTCCCGCCGTCTTTACGGAAGATGCCGAGTTTATTGCCTATCTGTTTAACGACATATTCGGCTTTGTCTCTTGCATTTGCATTGGTGAAAATTGTACCTGCGGGAATTGCAATACCTGCTCCGATTAATAAACAGTCAAGTTCGCTTTTCGGCTGTATAGGTACATATTTGTTATTCGGATTTATAGAATCAATATTATTTTCTGTAAAGAATTTCTTGCGGTCTTCTTCTGTTTTGATATTATAATATTCTTCTAAATCCTTGAAATAGTTGTGTCTGCTGTCAGGGTTGATATTTCCCGCGTTAAACAGGGTTATTGTCATATCTCCGTTAGCACTCTGGCTCATAAATGCTATTTTTGCCAGTTCTTTTGTAAGTTGTCTGCGTTCTTTTTCCAGAGTATCTTTATTTGCAGGATTAGATTCCAGTTCCTTGTTAATTTCGGCAATTCTTTTTTGAACTTCATTTCTGTTTCTGCCGTTTACCATAACATCCAACATATAAGGCGTTCCGTCGTTTAGAGAGTGTAATTCCGGGTTGCTTCTGTCAGCCATTGCACCGTTTATTGCACCCATAACAGATTTTCTGTAGTTTCCGATTATGGAATCTTCATCAATATCGGACCACGGCAGTGCATTTCTGTTTTGCAAATAAATGTTTTTAGCTTTTTCTTCATATCCGCTCATACCGAGTTCATCGCCGGCATAAGTTGTAGCAATACCGGGAAGTCCTTTGAGAAATTCCGTAATCATTGCGGCTTTTGCTACGGCCGGTTCAGTTGCGTATTTATAAGCAGTGTCTATTAAAGTTTGTTTGTTTGGAATAGCTTTGCCCGTCTTATATTCAGCCTGCCTTAAAGCCATAGCGATTGTAAGTTTTATATCTCTTGCAGCATACGCATTTTTACGCTTGCTAATATCAGGGTCTTCATATCTCGGCAGTTCTGTAGTTTTGTTTCGCACTGTTTCTCTGTTATATTTTTCAACAAAGTCATTTAAGGCGCTCATAACGGCTGATGATACTTCTGGATGTTTTTGAGATGCTTTGTAAGAATCTCTGAGAAGTCTTGCCAGCTGTATTGAAAGCAGGCTGTAGCTGCTGTAATCTCCTCTGGCTCCGAGTAAATCTTTGGCGGAATTGTTGTTGAAAGTTTTCACATCATCAGAGATTCCTTCTTTCCAATCCAAATCCCCGAGAACACGGTATTTTGATAAATCCTGACTGTTAGCCTGTTTTATAACATCTTCCATAAATTGTTTGCGTTCGGAATCTGATAAGTTCAAGCCGTATTTTTCTGCCATTGCAAGTATTGTTTCAAAAGCTTTTTCCAGTGAAGTCAATTCTTCTATGTTTAAGGTCTGATAATTTATATTATTACCGACACCTAAATAGTTTCCGTTAGTTAAATCAACAATAGCTTCATTTATATTTTTGAGATCCTCTTTTGAGAGCATGTCTTTTATATCTTCATTGAATACATCAAGAAGCAGTCTGCTCATTGCGGCAGCTCTGGTGCTTGCGGTTCTCATATATTCGTCATTATCAATATTTAATCTGATATTAATAGGGATATCTTCAACGGATTTGGAACCGGTGAGAACTTGTAAAGTTTTGAGTCTGTTGTTATGGACGTTTCCGCTGTTGTGGAATAATTCCATGTCGAGCGCAAGACCGTGAATCATACGCGGTTTATCGTGACAGTCCATAAATGTCCAGAGGTTTCTCAAATAATCTGCACTTCTGGTTTGTAAAAGAAGTTCTAATCTCGGCTTAAAACTGTCATGCGTCGGACTTGCGCCGTTGCCGCTGTCAAAAGCTTGTGAGAATACCTGTAACAGGTTTGTGAAGAAGTAAGAATATCCTGCTTCCGAAGTAATACCTGTTTCATTAAAGAATTTAGCAAATGCATCCGGCTCTCCGTTGAATTTTTGTCCGATATTTGTATCTCCGTTATACGGACAAGAATCAAGACCGTATGTATCGCGCATTAAATCTGGAATATCCGTTAGTTCCGCTACAATATATGAGTTTGGATTTTCAGATTTTACAGCCTGTACAAACAGAGTCCAGAATTTTATTACGTTATCAAATCCATCGTCAAAAGCATCATCTTCGTTTCTTATGGCATCCATATCCATAACATCTTTTGCAGCGTCCAGTCTCCAGTCAAGCCCTAATCCGGATTTGTCCACCAGGGCTTCTGACAGACGGAAACTGATAGTATCGGTTCCTGCGATTCTTCGTGCTATTGAATCGGTAACATAAGAAATATCTGTATCGGAAAGCTTTTTCAAACCTTTTTCGATTTTCTTTTCCAGTTGTGCGGCTTCATCTTCGGGACTGTGAGCCCTAATTCCCAAAGCCTGTAAAGAGGTTCCTTCTTTCAAACTATCATAATCATAAGTCATTTCTCCCGTCGGAAGAATTTTTGTCTTAAAACTGTCGCCGGCTAATGATTTTAACCAGGCATATTTAGCGATATCCTGACCGACAAGATCTATTACGTATTCTCCGTATTCGGTATAGTCTCCGTTTGCATCAAGCAGCTTTTCGTTTGATTTTTCATTAACTTTTTTGATAACCGCATCGGCAAAATCTTTTAATTCATTACTAAACAGACTGTTTACTTTTTTATAAGTTCTGCTGTAAGGTTCCGTAAGATGCGGGTTATGGTTTTTCATAAGTTCAAACCTTGAAACTCCGATCGTTTCATCAGTAGTTGCCCTGTTTGAGAAATATGAAGTAGAAAGCACTCCGACAGTATTTTCTCCGAATTCCAGTGTATCAAGAGGCAGTCTCATTAATGCTCTTATCGTAACATCGTCTTTTTCATCAATTCCTTTTGGCGCAAGCATATATGTGCCGTTGAGAATATTATTTAACGCTTTATCGGTAAGAATTGCTTCTTGCGGCAGTTTTCCATCTTTTATCAGTTTTTCTAATTCTTGTATTGTTTTTGCGTTTTTAACAGTTTGTGCAATATACATTGTCTGGATATCTTTAACTTTTCCCGTCCAGTATTTGCCTGATTGGATTGCCATATCACGGACTTCTCTTGTTCCGCGCTCTATCATTTGTTTTTCATAATCACGCATAGATCTGCCAGGAATGGCTTGAAGAATTTTTTCGTCATATCCCGATATATGATAATTCATTTTTATAAGATCTGTATTAGCATCCCAGGTAACAACTCCGCCTTCGGTTTTTTTGTCAAATTTAAAGTTTGAAAATTCGCATGCCATAATAGTACCGTCAGGGCTGTCAAGCCTTATCTTTTTACCGAATTTTTTATTCAGTTCATTAATTACCTTAATCCTGTTTGCATATTCTTTCGGATTAATCTGCATTACAAAGTTAATAACAGTATCATCATGATCCTTAATATCAAGAACGTTACCTTCTGTTAATTTTTCGTAGTTGATAATGGCTTTGTCAAGCTTTCTAATCTGTTCATCGCTTGCCTGTGCGGCATCATATATTTGTACAAGAGTTTCTTTCTTTTCATTATAATCGGGATTTGCAATCGCTTTATATGTACCGTCTGATTGCAATTCATAATTATATGGAGCATTTATAACCCTGTGTCTCAAATTTTCTTTATTTTTAGGAACTGTTCCCAGACCGATTGTGGAATTTTTTAAGCCGCTCATCTTGAACCAGTAATATGATTGCGGTTTTTGCTCTGCCCATCTTAGAGCATACTGAAAATGTATCCCTTCAAGTCCCTCTGAAGTGAATGTTCCGTCATACACATATTTAATTCCGTTAGCATACAAATTTCTGAAGAATGAAGCAAAGTTCTCTGTATTACCAATGTTAGAAGAAACTTGCATATTGTTTTTATTCCAGTAGCCGAGCGACCAGCCTTTTGCTCCGTTAGCAATAGGGTTAGAGAACATTACTTTGTAGCCGCTTTGTTTCAAATACGGAATCATTCGTTCCAATCCGGCAAGGTTTCCTCCGTATATATTGGAGAAGTTTTTAACCACACCTTCCATTTTTTTCTGATAATCTTTATCGTAATATATTTCTCCCGTATCAGCATCGTCAAAACCTTTGTATTTTGCCCCCGGCATAAAGGAATCCGGAGCAATAAGATAACCAGCCCCCTGTACTACCGGTGTAGTACCTTTTCTGGTTACAAGAGTATGTGTGTAATTAGATATTGAATCTGCATATTCTGTTAGTTCATAAGAAAACAGCTTTTCTGACGTATTATTACCCTGTGCGTCTTTTTTAAATATATCCTGATATTTTCTGCCATCACTGTTTCTAAAAACATATTCTCCGTTTTGCGGCTTTATTTTTACTCCCGTATCTGCGGTTTCAATAATTTCGCCAGTTTGTTTATTTCTCCTTACGACTTTGTAAGCAAAGGCTTCATCTTTATCAAGATTTGTAATATTTTGAATATTTACTTCTGCACCTTCCGGTTTTAACGGAATTTTGGCGATAGGCTTATCTGAAAGTTTATAATTATAATTCGGTGTTCTGGCAACTTTATATATATGAATTTCACAATCTTCTTTGTCATAGTCATAAGGATAGTTGAATTTCAAAACATTTTCGCCCACGTCATTTTTTACGTGCTGGTAGCCTTTAAATCCTAAATTGGAAACACCGTTAATTTTATTTACAAACACTTTCAGAGTACTCCTTCTACATATATAAAGAATGTAAAAAAAAATTTTTTGCCTTTTTTCAGGCATGCGAAATAAAAATTTTACAAAATTTAATATTGTATATAATACACATTACCACGCATTTACACATCAATTATATTATAAAAAGATAAATTTTCAATTTTATTTTATATAATGTCTGCCGGAGTATACAGTTTCTTTTACAAGTTTAAGCTCTTTGAATTTTTGTATAATATCCTTTGTCCTTTCAAAAAATGACGGATTCGGCTTTACTGATACAAGCTCTCCTAGAGTTATTTTATTAATGTCATGAGCATATTTTTCCCCGAGCACAGAGAGTTTGGACATGATATTTTTGATTCTTTCTTTATCTCCCCAGATTACGTCATAAAAATCTTTTTCTCTTTCCGTCCAAATTCTTTGCATTATTCTGTCCAGTGTATCGGAGGTTTTGTATGCAAGATAAAAACTTGCCAGTACGGATTTATTATTTTTGCCTGTGCTTTCATTAATAAAGCTTTTTTCTTCTTTGTTTTCTATGGCTTTCAGAAGTTTTAAAGCACTTTCTTCTGTCGGAGTATCACCAAGTTCAACATTTTTATACTTAAACCCCATTTCTTCCGCCATTTTCTTTATCTCAGGATTTTCATTATCAATTTGAATAATTTGGGTAAATCTTTTATGTTTTAAAAATTCCAAATCTTTCTGCATTTTTTTACTGTTGTTTTCAGTTATTGCACCGGTGCTGAAAGATTCGTCCAAATAGTATAAGTCTTGTATATTGCTGTAATTTTTCGGATTAAATACTGTTTCCATGTATTTTTTTGCTGGTAAATCCCAGGTACGTTTATACTTTAAGCAGTTTACGAGCATGCAGTCCCATTTTTCCGGATGATTTTTATAAATATCCAATGCGCGTCTGATTGTTTTGCAATAAGACCCATATGGATTGTCATCCAGAAACAGTGATTTATCTGTTTTAAAACCTAAGATATCATTTACAGAGCCGTCTTTTTCATCTATTATAATTTCGGCTAACCCTCCTGCGTTGGAAGCAATTGGAATTGCTCCCATTCTCATACCCTGCAGCTGAACCAGTTCAAAAGGAGCAAAGCGGCTTGGAATTAATACAGTATCGGAGCCGGCATAGAATTGTCCTACATTATTGATAAATCCGTCACATAATACCGCTCTTCCCGGGTACTTTTCAACTACTTTTTCTATATATTCTTTAATCAAGGCATAATCTCTGCTGAAATCAGGCCCCGCAAGAATTATTTGTGCATCTTTTTCTTCTTCAAGAAGCTTTTCTGAGGCTTTTACCGCAATATCAATACCTTTCTGCTGCGGGTCAAATCTTGTTATGAGCACCGAAACAAAAGCTTTATTATCACTGTTAAGGTAGCCGTATTGCTTTGCACCGATAAATTTGTTAACTTTATTTTGCTGTGAAAACCCGAGAATTTCTTGTAAATATTGTTTGTTCATTGCCTTTCCTGTTTTATAGTCTAACAGTTCGGGGTTTGATTCTAAAAGTTTCTTATCAACAGAAAAAGGATATTTTATGGGTTTAGCTGTTTCTTTTTCCGTTGCGGACGGATTGTGCAGGCTGTAATCCATTCCTATTGTTATACCGAAGCTTTTAAGTCTCTCCAAATTCATCAGATTTGCAAGTCCGTCGGAATACCTGTCTTCTTCTGCCAATTCTTTTATGTATGTGTCTGAACAACTGACAATAGAGTCGGATTTTCTGACGGCAGGTACATAAAAATTATAATAACCTTTAAACCAGCCCTTATCGGGAAAACTTTCCATAAGGAATTTATCCATAAATCCGAGGTGATTTGTTGTATATGGTATATATTTTTCATAATTATGTGCAATTTTGATATATGCATCTTTATATTTGCCTTTACACAGTTCTTCGTCCAAACAAAGCGGGCTCTCTATTCCGGCTCTGGCTCTTACTGCATCATTTATTTCATGAAGCAAAATCCGAACTCTGGGCTCGGTGCAGTGTTCTTCCAGTTCTTTGTTATTCAAAATATACGGCGCGGTAACCGGAGCTCCTACCCGTCCCTGATAAACAGGACCAAAATTATTAATATTTTCAATTTTTATTTTATCTTTGAAATAATTATCTTTACTCATTGCCTCAATTATAGGCGCAGTTGTCCATTCATATGACATTACATATTTAGGGTTAAAACCCTCTTCTTTATTATCAAGTTTTTTTAATGCTTCCAGACTTGCTTTACAAAAAGCTTCCTGGTTTTTTACCTGATCCATAATCCAACCCTGATATTCGGTTTTGTTGTTGGAGACATCATCCGGGCAGTATGTAACGTAAACGGGAAATTTAACTGTATTATCAATAACTTTAAATATTCTTCCTCTGCCGCTTTGAGTCCCGTAATTATAGTTAAAGTCTATTTCGAGATCTTGTATTTCAAATTCTTTTCCCTTAGGGGTTTTATAAATCGTTTTTCCTTCTTTATTTCGCTGAACTCCTTCAGGTGCATTTAAAAGCGGGATTATACATCTGACATCCATTCCAAGTTTATTAAGTTCCGGAGCAAGCTCGCCGACCACGTCAGCCATTCCTCCGGTTTTATTAATCGGCACCGTTTCAAAAGAAATAAAAGCAACCTGTTTTGGATTTTCTCCGGCTCTGAAAGAGAGTGCGGAAAACTTCGGGCCTTTTTCTGTTTTATGCATATTATTTATAATGCTTATCGGATAAATCATTTTTTACCTCCCAATATCCATTTCCAGGAACTCTTAATTATGTCATCAATATTTTTCTGCGGTTTCCAGTCTATATCTGCTTGTATTTTTGTTATATTTGCAACAAGGCTCGGAACTTCGTTGCTCAGGGGGTCTCCTATACGTAATTTTAATTTTCTGCCGGTAATATCTATACTTTTTTTTATAATTTCTCCCAATGATGTCCCGCAGCCGCTTCCGAGATTATATGTTGCAGGCTGAACACCTTTATCTAACAGTCTGTTTAATGTTCCTGCAATTGCTTTGGTTATATCATCGATGTGTATAAAATCTTTTACGCAGGTACCATCAAAGGTGGGATAATTGTTTCCCATAAGCGTGAAAACCCGGTCATCCTTTATTAGATTTAAAAGAACTGTGATTACGTTTTTTCCTATATCCAAATCTTTTGTACCGCAGGCTCCGGCAGCATTAAAAAGCCTTATTGTAAAGGGTTTAAGACCGTACACTTTGTAATCATTAATCATTTGTTCCGCCATGTATTTGGTTTTGGCATATGGAGTTTTGGGGAGCGGGATTTCCTCTTCTGTTACTTTGTATGGAACATTGTTTGTGTATATAGAAGCTGTGGATACATACAGAATGTTTTTAATATCATTATCCAGCATAGAGTTAATGAGATTTCTTGAAGCTAATACATTGTTATCGTAATATTTGCGTGGATTTATTATTGATTCTGAATTATATGTGGAGCCGCTAAGGTGTATTACTCCGTCTATAGGTTTATTTTGCTGCAGCAATTTGTTTAATGCACTTTCATCGGTTAAATCAATATTGCTAAATGAACATAAACTCTTATCTTTTTTTTGTTTGTTTGCATAATCAATGGCTCTTTCTAAATAATCTTTTTTATCTTGATTTCTACAGCATATTATGCAATTGTAATTTTGAGAAACAAGCTCCGGAATGAGATGACTTCCTATATAACCGGAACTTCCGGTCACGAGCAGGTTTGCATCAAAAATTCCTTTAAACGTTGTATTTGAGGAACTTGCTTTATTGACAATCATATCATCCTCTTAATAATTTTTTTCTTCTTCCTTTAAAAGAGCTAAGTTGATTTCATGTAATTTGTTCCATAAGGTGTTTTTGAACGTTTTCATTGCTTCTAAATCCTTACGCGCTTCAGTTAAAATTTCAGCGGGAACATTGGAACCTATGCTTTCATCCAGAAGTTTCCGATAATTCTCTATGACTCTTTTTGCTTCACGAAATTTTAATAATGTTTCAATTTTTTGTTTCTGTAAATCTTCAAAGACAGCTGTATTTCTGTCACGAATTCCTTCCACAAATTTAAAATCATTTTTGGAAGCTTTGTAAGACAATGGATTTGTGATAGCGTATATTTTCAAGATGAACTCCTTTTTAATTAATAATAAAGCCCCTAAAAATAAAATTTGCCATTTAAATATCAACTCCAGACATCATATCTATAAGGGTGTCAATAGTATTTTGCATGCTTACGCTGTCAGTAGTTCTTTGCTGTAAGAAAGCATTTATTTTAGGCATCATTTCTATTGCCGTATCCAGCTTGGGATTTGTTCCGGGTTGATACATCCCTACATCAATTAAGTCTTTATTCTCTCTGTATAAAGCCATAATTTTCCGGAGTTTTGCGGCAGCTTCTTTATGAGGCTGTGAAGCTATTGCCGACATAAGCCTTGAAATACTTCCCAAAATATCGATTGCCGGATAATGGTTTGCTTCCGCAACTTTTCTGGATAAGAAAATGTGTCCGTCAGTAATACCGCGTACCGTATCTACAATAGGATCATTTATGTCGTCGCCTTCCATTAATACCGTATAAAATGCCGTAATGGAGCCTTTGGGGCTGTTACCTGCTCTCTCGAGAGCTTTCTGAAGCCAGGAGAATATTGAAGGCGGATAACCTTTCATCGTTGGCGGCTCTCCGATAGACAGCCCTACTTCGCGTCCTGCCATAGCACATCTTGTAATGGTATCCGTCATTAAAAATACTTTTTTGCCTTGATCTCTGAAATATTCACAAACTGCGGTTGCAGTAAGCAGACATTTTTGTCTGATTAACGGAGGCTGGTCTCCCGTTGAACATACAAGCACGGATTTTTTCATACCCTCTGGTCCCAGGGCATCTTCAACAAATTCTTTAACTTCCCGGCCGCGTTCTCCAATCAAAGCAACCACGTTAACATCCGCATCCGAATTTCTTGCAATCATACCGAGAAGAGTGCTTTTCCCGACTCCTGAGCCTGCAAATAAACCCATACGCTGTCCGCAGCCGAAAGTCAGGCAGGCATCTATTGCACGAACACCGGTAGAAAACATTTCTGTAATAATAGGCCTTTCAAAAGGGCCCGGCGGGGGGCCTTCTACCGGACGCCAGAGAGCTCCTTCCGTATTCATTGGTCTGCCATCAATCGGAACCCCCATAGGATTAATAAGTCTGCCGAGTAAAAAATCTCCAACCGGTATAGTAATAGGCTTTCCTGTTGTTTGAACAAGACTGCCTTGGCCGATGCCGGCTCCATCATACAAAAGCAGTAATTGTGCCGCATCGCCTTTAAAAGCAACGACTTCAGCGGGTTTTTTCTCCCCGCTTGCAGCTTCTATATAACATAAATCACCGATTTTTAAGCCCGGTAATTTAACTTCAACCGTCAAACCGACAAGTTTTGAAACACTGCCTTTAAATTGATACAAATCAAGATTTTCGATTTTATCATGAACTTTTGTTTTTAAACTGTCTAAATATTCCTGATTAACCCCATCCATGTTTTATATTTTATCATATATTGCATTTTCGGTAAATATAAAACTAAGACTCTAAAAACTCTGATAAAATGATATTACTGATAAGAACTCCATGTATATTTAAGGTATAGCCTTCATTTGTTTTTTCGATATAATCCGAATATTTTTTTAAAATATTTTCGTACTTTGTTTCAAAATCCAGCCCAAACTGTTTTTTTATTTTTTTTATATTAATGCCGGCTTTTTTTCTAAAACCCAGAATAATTTCTTCTTCAAGTTTTTCCGTTTTTGATAAATGATGTTTATAAACAGGTAAAACAGGATTTTTAATATATTCATCAATATCAATGGTATTAGAATATCTTATACCGTTAATATACCCGTGGGCAGCGGCACCAAATCCATAATATTCTCCATTATTCCAATAATTTAAATTGTGTCGCGACTCAAATCCGTGGCGTGCAAAATTACTGATTTCATAACGATAAAAACCCTCATTTTCCAAATACTCATTTATAAATTCATACATATCCGCCTGGCAGTCTTCATCAGGAATACCGGACGGGATAGCAGCAGGGTTCCTGCCCCAAAATGACTCATTTTCAATTTTCAAACCGTATGTTGAAATATGTTGTATATCCAGTTTTAAAAATTTTCCCAAATCTTGCATAAGCCCTTCTTTAGTCTGCAAAGGAAGCCCGTATATTAAATCAAGACTTATATTATTAAGTCCTGCGCTTTTAGCTGCGGAAACCGCTTTTGTTATATCATCCGATGAATGACGCCTGCCGATAATTTTCAGAATATTGTCGTCAAAAGTCTGCGAACCTATGCTTAGACGATTAATCCCGCACTCTTTTAAATCTTTGATACAATCCGCATCATCCGGATTAAGTTCTAACGTGATTTCCGCATCAGGTTTATAATTGAAGCTCTTTACAACTTTTGACAGAAGTGCTTTCGATAACAGCGAAGGTGTACCGCCGCCCAAATACAATGTTTTTAGCGGTTCTCCTGCATAACGAACGCTTATTTCTTTTAATAAAGCTTTTATATATTGTTCTTCTAAATCCATACGATTAAATGATATAAAAGAACAATATTTGCATTTGGATTTACAAAACGGTATATGAATATAAACACTTTCCGGCATTATTCGTCCAATTTAATATAATTTTCATCCCATCTGAGGTCGATATATTTAACTTTTTTATTAAGCATTTTTACCTGCGGAAGCAGTGAAGGTAGTCTTTGTATCTTATCAAAAGTTCCCGCATTAAAACTTCCGAGTCTTATGTTGGCTGTCGGTATTTTTACATACACATCTTTAGGGTTTCTGTAATCTATATATTCAACAGGTTCCCCCGAGTCTGTTTCAACCATTAATGCAAGTTTTCTGAAATTAAGAATTTTAGTCTTATCCCAATTCCTGTAATCGTCGCCGCTTCCGTATGTTATAACCTTAACTGTCTTAAATCCGTCTGTAAGCGGCATGTATTCACGTCCTATAAGTTTGCCGTCCGAAGAGAAAAACGCAATAGGCGGAACTTCCGTATCCGGCGAAATTAAGACGGCTGGAGTACGTTCTATTATTATTATCTGCAATCTTGCGGGGAACCAGAAGCGTCTTATATATACATCTCTTACCGGTTCTAATTGCATTATACTTTTTTTTAGGTTATCCGTTTTTACAAGGAATATCGGCTGTAAAGGCACCTGATTTCTTCTTAATGCGGATAGAACTTTTTGAGACGGAACTATTCTGTTATTTACAATTTCAAGTGCAGGGCTGCTTAAACTGTCAAAAGCATTCTTATGTAATCTCCATTGCGGCATTTTCAAAATTATAAAACAAAGTGATATCATAAAAATGATAATAAAGAATTTCCACAATGCACGCAATTGATTAAGGCGTCTTTGTGAACGTCTTATTTGCCTCTGCATTTTGGCCTGCTGCAATCGTCTGTTTTGATGATATCTCGGATGCTCTTCCATTATTTATTCAATCCTACACTGTTAAGTATCATTAATACAAGATTGTCATAATCAATTCCGCAGACTTTTGCCTGAGCTGGTAAATCACTTGTATCCGTCATTCCCGGATTGGTGTTAATTTCAAGGAAATAAGGCTTGTCATCTTTTATCATAAAATCTACTCTTGAAACACCGGAGCATCCGGCAAGTGTATGAGCTTCAACGGCAATTTTCTTTGTTAAATCGGAAGCTTCTTTTGAAAGTCCTGTTGCCGGTACGATAAATTCAGACAACCCTTTTGTGTATTTAGCTTCCAAATCGTACCACTCGGTTTTAGTTCTTATTTCAAGAATTTCAGTTGCAAAAGGTTTGCCGTCTTTTTCCAAAACTCCTACAGTTGCAAAAAAACCATCGATAAATTCTTCAATAAGAACTTCATCATTGTATTTACGGGCCTCGCTTACGGCATCAAACAATTCTCCGTCACAGTTTATTTTGCTCATACCGTAACTTGAACCTTCGGAAACAGGTTTTACCATAAGCGGGTATTCCAGTTCGCGAACTTTTTCCGCCGGATTTTCTCCCGGAAGCAAATATACAGATTTTATCAAAGGTACTATTGAATTTTTGAGAACTCTTTTGGTAAATTCTTTGTTCATACATATGGCACTCGACATTACACCGCAACCTGTGTACGGAATTCTCATAATCTCCAAAACACCCTGTATGCAGCCGTCTTCACCGTATTTCCCGTGCAGTGTGTTATAAGCATACTCAAAACCTTTTAAGTCATCCATAACATCAGGGCTTACATCCACGATTTCGGAATTTTTATAGCCAAGCCTGTGTAATGCTGCAAGAATATTTTTACCGGAGCGAAGTGAAACTTCTCTTTCTGATGACATACCTCCGCATAAAACAGCTATTTTTGCGTCTTTGTTTTGTATAGTATATTGCATAATTCTTCCTCTTTTTCCGTTTTATTACCGATAAAAATAATTTCCGGTTTTAATTCTATTGTATAAGTATCTTTAACAGCCTGATACATTTTAACCATAAGTTCCAAAACATCTTCTGAAGATGCATTGCCTTTATTTACTATAAAATTCGCATGTTTTTCCCATACTTTGACATTGGGCATATCAAAACTTTTGACGCCTGCTTTATCCAAAAGCCGTCCGGCAGAATCATTTTCAGGATTTTTGAAAACGCTTCCGGCGTTTGGTTCTTTCAAAGAAGGCTGAACGGTTTTTCTGAAATTTAAATTTCTGTCCATTAATCCTTTGATATCTTCCTGCGGAAGTTTTTTTAAATCAAACTCGGCAGACAAAAGAATAAAACGTCCTTCGTGTAAGATTGAATGCCTGTATGAAAAATCCATTTCTTCTTTAGTTTTAAAAACAATTTCTTTATTCTCTTTATCAAATAAACAGCATAAGGTTAAAACATCTGCAATACACTGTCCGTGAGCACCTGCATTCATATAAACGGCTCCGCCCAGAGTTCCCGGAAGCCCGATTAAAAACTCAAACCCGCCTAATGAAGCTTCTCCCGCTTTTTGGGAAGCCAGAGGATCCTTAACTCCGCAGTCTGCAATAATTTTGGTACCTTTTATATCAAAATTTTTCATTTCGGTTGTTAAGATAACATTTCCGTTATATCCGTTTGAAGAAAATAAAACATCTGAACAGCTTCCGAGAATGATATAGTCATCAAGATCTCTTAAAAGTTTTGTAAATTCTTCCAAATTTTCAGGCAGATACAATTTTTTTACTCTGCCTCCGATTTTAAATGTCGTTAAATTCTTAATCTCAAAATCTTCTTTTATTAGCAACGCTTTATCCTTTTTCTAATGTGCACTTATTAATTTATTCAATGTTTTCAAGTTCTTACCCAGTGTTGTTATGGTTCCGGCACCTAAACCAATTACAATATCCCCCTGCCGGAGTGTCGGCAGTAGTTTTTGGGCAACGGTTTCCATATCCCCTTTTATATATTCCGCTCCTGATAAATCTGCGGCAAAAGCCTCTCCTGTTATACCTGATATCTCGTCTTCAGAAGCCGAATATACATCTGTTACAACAACTCTTTCCGCTGAATCAAAAGATTTTTTAAATTCATTCCACAAAGATTTTAGTCTTGTATATCTGTGCGGCTGAAAAACTGCAACAATATGTTCTTTCCCGAATTTAAGCGCAGCAGCATCAAGCGTGGCTTTGATTTCTGTCGGGTGATGTGCATAATCGTCATAGATGTCAAAACCGTTAATTTCACATACTTTTTGGAAACGTCTTCCCATTCCGGAGAACGGTGTAAAGAATTCCGCAAGATTTTTTGCTTCAATACCGCTTTCACTAAGCGCTGTAATCACTGCAAGAGCGTTATAAACATTATGTTCTCCCGCAAGTTGTATTTTAAATTCTCCCAGCAGGTTACCTTTATGATAGACGTTAAATGCTGTGCCTTCTTTTGTATAATTTATATTTTCAGCCGTATAATCCGCATTTCTTAAACCGAAGGTTATAAAATCTCCCTTAAGAAGTTTGATTCCCTCATTATCATTATTAACAATTACCTTTGAAGCATTTGACACGGCTTTATTAAATGTTTCTGTCAAATCGCTCATTCCGTTTTTATAAAAATCAAGATGGTCTTCTTCAAGATTATTAATAACAAGAATATCCGGATTATATTTAACAATAGTCCCGTCACTTTCATCCAGTTCGGCTATGAAATACTTGCCGTCTTTATGTTGAGCATTGGTACCCAGCTCCGGAACAATACCTCCGTCTACGAAAGAAGGGTTAAGGCCCGCTTTTTCCAATACATAAGAGGCAAATCCGCTTGTTGTTGTTTTTCCGTGAGTTCCCGAAAACCCTATAAAACATTTACCGGCTTTCTGAGCCGATTCTGCAATCTTTTCCAGTAAATCAGAACGATGATATATTTTTAGCCCGAGCTCTTTTGCTCTGATAACTTCAGGGTTGTTCTCTCTGATTGCTGTGCTTTTTATTATAATAGCATCATCAGGCACATTTTCCGCATTGTGACCTATAAAAATTTTGGCGCCTAGTTCGCGCAAGTTTGCTATATACTTACTATCCGCAATATCGGAACCGGATACGGTATGACCATCTTCTAAAAGATATTTTGCAAGTCCGCTCATCCCGATTCCGCCGATTGCTATAAAATGATACTTTCCCACTGTTTTAACCTCTTAATACAAAAAATATTATAGTATAAATAAAGCCTCTTTTACAACAGTTTATGCTTGCAGAAAACTTACCAATTTACCGCCGTAGTTTTTTTGTTTAATAAGTTCCAATCCCGAAAAGTTTATCTTGTCACTGTGTTCCGCGACTAATATCCGTCCTTTTGCTTTCTGCAAGATACTTTCATAAATACCGCTCTCGTACGGGGGATCTATATATACCACATCGAACATTTCTTTCGACATTTCAAGCAAATTTTCACTGTTACCGATAACTAAATCGGGTTTTAATCCGATTGACTCATAATTCTTTTTTATAATCCGGGCGGCTTTGATATTTTTCTCAAAAACTTTTACTCTCTCAAAACCTCTTGATAAGGCTTCCAGCCCCATAATTCCCGAACCGCCGAAAACATCAAGAAAAGACAAACCTTCAAAGTTTCCGAGAATTGAATATAAAGTGTTAAAAACACCCATTCTGACCTTTGAAAGCGTTGGCCTTGTAATATTTTCATCAGGTACAATCAGCTTGCGTCCTTTATAAGTCCCTGCCGTTATTATCATTAGAGTTCCAGTTTTTCTATTTTTACGTTAAAAACACTTTCTATATCAATACCGTTTAAAACGGATGTTATTAAATCTTCCGGCGAAAAGCCCGTTTGGAGATGCGGTACCAGACCGAGAATTTTTACATTCGTGTATTCTTCTATAACTCTCGGAATAGCATTTAATAAATTTTTCGGGCAGTTATCATAAATATTATTTATAATAACACCTCTTATTTCCAAACCTTTTTCTTGTGCAGTGTATATGGAAAGTAATGTGTCATTTATGGAGTCTTCGCGCGGAGTTACAATAAACAAAAGCGGAACTTGCAGATGCTTTATTAAATCGCTTGTCTGGCATCCGGCTGCCAAAGGGCTCATAATACCGCTGTCTCCGTCCAGTATTGTACAGTCAGAAACTCCGGTAATCCTCTGATATTCACTGTTTATCAGTTCAATATCTATCGGCTCATTCTCTAATTCAGAGGCAATCAAAGGTTCCATATCTGACTTAAACAAATATGAAAAATGAGTATCTATGTAAGGGTCTATAGTTTTTATATAGGTCAAATCGGGAGATTGCATAAATCCGTTTATTTCAATACCGGCTGTTTGTATCGGTTTATAAACGCAGGTTGAATATCCCAGACTCTGCATTGTCGCTGCTATTCCGGCGGTTATAAAAGTCTTGCCTTCTTTATGATTAGAAGATGTAATATATAAATTTAGCATATTATTTGTACCGTAATGTTTCTGGAGCGCTGCTTATTGTCAAAATCCAAAAGAACAACCTGCTGCCAGGTTCCGAGATTTAAAAGACCGTCTTTTAAAGCAATATTGACAGAACTTCCAACAAGAGCGGCTCTGACATGTGCATATCCGTTCCCATCATGCCATATTTCATCGTGATGATATTCCATTCCTGTCGGTGCTATTCGCTCTAAAGCTTCTTTTAAATCTTTGACAAGTCCGTTTTCGAATTCAATTGTCGTTACAGCGGAAGTACTCCCCTGTACAGAGACACAAACAAGTGCATTTTTTAGTTCATGTTGGTACACACAATTTTGTACATGTTTGGTAATATCAATAATGTCGTTATTACCGTTAGTGTTGATTACAAAATGTTCATTTATTACAGTCATTTTTCTTCCCCAAAAACGAATGCCGTTTTTTATAAACAATAATACAGAATATAATGATTATAATCGTTACAGCTAAAATTACAAGTTCAAGGTATTTCTTTACGGCCTCACCGAAAAACATCAAAACGATACTTACAAGATAAAATCTGGCACCTCTTCCGACAAAACTTGCAAGGAAAAATTTCCAAAAATTCATATTAAGAATACCGCTTGCAATTGTAAAAATTTTATACGGAATCGGTGTAAACGCTGAAAAGAAAACTGCGAAAGAACCGTACTCGTTATACATTTTCTCAACCATATCAAATTTGTCATGATGTTTTCTAAACAAAAAATTGAAAACAGGTCTGCCGCCAAATTTTCCTATAATATATCCGACAGCTCCTCCTATCGCGGAAGCAATTGTACATACAGTTGCATAATACAAGGCTTTATCGGGCTTTGCCAAATCCATTGCAATAAGCAGAAAATCAGGCGGAGGAATGAGAAAAAAACTCTCAACGCAAGAATTTATCGCAAGCCCGGGGACTCCCATCGCTTGAAACCAATTATTCATTTCTAC
Organism: Candidatus Gastranaerophilales bacterium; assembly: GCA_944322555.1. Taxonomy (GTDB): domain Bacteria; phylum Cyanobacteriota; class Vampirovibrionia; order Gastranaerophilales; family Gastranaerophilaceae; genus CAG-196. Next base: position 18,265 of record CALUPJ010000015.1, read on the forward strand.
AAAAATTTCGTGCATATATCTTCCTATTCTATTACTCTGTATAAAGAAGAAGCCTCCTGAATACTGACATTTCCTGCCGGTATAACGAGGACTTCAACTCTCTCCGTTCGGTTTGCGTATTCTATTTCTATAATATCTCCAGCTTTTAGTTGTTTTGCCGGTTTTGCACTTTGACCGTTGACAAGCACACGCCCCATTTCCGAAACTGTATTTGCTACGGTTCTGCGCTTTATTAGTCTTGAAACTTTTAAAAATTTATCTAATCTCATATTTCTTTGATAATTTCTTTTACAAGTTTTATAAATTTATCTTTTGCCGTATTTGCCGCATTGATAACATCAGCATGGGATAGTCCGACGGTGCTGACTCCGGCTGCGGAGTTACAGATACAGCTTATGCCGATAACATCCATACCCGCCCAGGATGCAGTAATGGCTTCCGGTACAGTCGACATTCCCACTGCATCCGCTCCCAGAACTCTTGCCATTTTTACTTCGGCCGGAGTCTCATAGGAAGGACCTGTGAATGCCATATATACGCCTTTTTGCAATTTTATTCCGAGTTTTTCTCCTATAGCTGCAACGGAATTTACATATCTAGGGGTATAAACTTCACTCATATCAGGAAAGCGTTCTCCCATAGTATCATCATTTATGCCAATCAGAGGATTTACGCCCATATGGTTAATATGGTCGGTTATTATCATAAGATCGGCGGGTTTAAATTCCGCATTAACACCGCCTGCTGCATTTGTCACAATAAGAGTTTTAACACCGAGTCTTTTCATTACTTTTACCGGTAATACGACCTTCTGAATCGAATGTCCTTCATAAAAATGAAAACGCCCCTGCATCATAATAACTTTTTTATCGTTAATTTCTGCAAAAACGAGTCTGCCTTTATGACCTGAAACCGTAGACGCTTCAAAACCCGGGATTTCGGAATAAGATATTGCAATATCACAATATTCATCCGCCAGTTCCCCGAGTCCGGAACCCAGTATAATACCAATTTCCGGTTTAAAATCCCCTATTCTGCTCTTTATAAACTCAACAGCTTTTGTTAACATAACACCAAATCTCCCGTTTCGTATTTTACAATAAACAAAAATCTCACACAATCATTTTTAAAAGTTTCTTGATTTTCCTCATAAATACATTAAAATAATTAATATGTTTAAAAGAGCTTTACTGTTTTTTTTAATAATTTTAGCAATAGCACCGGCTTATGCCGAACCTGTTGATAAAGGCGGACATGCAGGTACTCCGCCCGGCTTTTATGATGAGATTAAGCCTGAGGATATCGAAAACGAAGATATCGAGGAAACTGAAACTTTTCCGGCGCAGGAACCTGCCGGGCAGGAATATGAAGAAATTATCATTCCTGCGCCAAAAACAAAGGCCACAAAGAACTATGCCCAAATTTATAATGATTTAGAGCTTGCGGATTTTTCATATCTTCATGATGTTGATCCTGACCAGTATTATGATATGAAAGATACAACCTGGTCTGTATATCCTCTTCTCAGGCTAAACTCGCCGATATATTTTAAAAGTATTACCGTAGTTCCCGGGTATTATCTTTTGACACCGCGCGAACATGAAGGAAAATGGTTTATTTTGTTTAAACAAAACGGTCAGGTTAAATATATTATTCCTGTTTATGAAAGAGACTATACACCGGAAATGTTCTATGATGAACATATTCCCAAACCCAGATATACGTGGGCGCAAAAAGTCCATATGGGATTTTTGGATTTTATAGGAAATTTTAAAAGTACAAAGAGAAAAGCTCCTATACAAACATATCTTGAAGTTAATGATTTAGAAAATTATTTTGTTTCAATAATAATATATTACGGCGCGCATAAATATTCTACAATCTTTAGAACAATAAGGCTTTAAGGCATATTAAGCTTCCTTGATATATAAAGAAATATTTAGAAATTTGAAAAATTTTGCCATTTTTGTTACAATTCTTAACAAAACGCTTCAAAAAAGGCAATTTTTTTATAGATAAATACTTTATATATACATAAGAGATATTTAACTATAAGAGAGAGGCTTAAATTTATGACAACAGATGCTGAAAAGAGATTTACTGTAATTACGAACCAAGAATTGGTGAAGAAAGAAAAAGAGAATTATAAACATAAGAACTATCAGACAAACCCATTGCAAGAGCAGTTTATGCGGTTTGTAAATAATGAAGCGGGCAGACGGTTTACTGTTGAAGATCTGCTAAAATGGTAGTATCGTTTTCTCAAGCGGAAAAAGACATTCGGATTAAAAAGGGTAAAGGTATAAATGTACCGGATAAAAAGCAGAATATACCCGGAATTTGATAAAACTCAAAAAAGCGGTATATGCAACTATTTAAGAGCGTTAGTGAAACAAAATACAGAATTGGCTTGTTCAGAGATTTTGGACAAGTTTATTGAAGATGAGAAATATTATTTAGAATTAAAAGCCTCAAGATTTCCTTTTCTTGAAGATGTTATTGATGACGCAGATTTCTTAAGGGATACGGAAGATTATATAAAAGAATGTAAAAAATATTACGAATACAGAGAGAAGCAGCGTCCAATAATAGAAGCCAATAAGGAGTTTGAAAAAAAGAAACGAAAATTTTTGCAAGAAGTGAAAATGTCGAAGGAAAAACCGACAAAGAAGCAGATTTATTATTATGACAGGCTTTGTAAAAAATACTCGCTTGAAAAAAGGAACGTGGAAGAGTTATCAAAGCTGGATTTAAGAGATGAAATAGAGAGAATATTAAATGAACATTCAGACGATTACAAAATTATTGACTGATGCCGGAATAGAAGAAAATGAAGCCCGAGTAGAAATAAAAATGCTTTTGGAGCATTTTTGTAAATATACAGAGCTTGATAAGGCAAAAGGTAAGGTTTTGGAAGAAGAACAGCTTGAGTATCTGGAAAATAAGGTAATGGAGCGTATCAGGGATAGGAAACCCGTTCAATACATAATCGGAGAAGCATATTTTATGGGTGAATATTTTAAAGTTACTCCGGATGTGCTTATTCCGCGTGATGAGACTGAAATTCTTGTGCGGGAGGCAATAGAAATTATACGGGGAAACGGTCTTAAAGATGTGCTTGATATAGGAACCGGAAGCGGGTGTATAGCGTGTACCATTGCCAAACAAACGGATGCCGTGGTTCTTGGTATTGATATTTCATCTGATGCGTTAAGAATTGCATTAGACAATGTGACGCGGCTAGGAATTAACAATCGCGCAGTATTTAGAAAATCAAACCTGTTTGAAAAAATACGGGAAGAAGAACGATTTGATATAATTCTCTCAAATCCGCCTTATATCCCGAAAGGAACCGCCTTGCAGCAGGAAGTGTGTCATGAACCTCAAATAGCTTTATTTGCGGATGACGGAGGGCTTGAATTTTATAAGAAGATTATCCGCCGTGCTCCCGAATATCTAAAACCGGAAGGGTGGCTAATGTTTGAACTTGGCATGGGTGAAGCTGAAAGCGTTAAAAATCTTATGAAAAAAGAGTTTAAAGATATAATTGTAGTTAAAGACCTTGCGGGAATTGACAGGGTTATATACGGAAAGGTAAAAACAAAAGATTAATTTCCCGCTTGCAAATTTCTTTAAATTCTATTAAGATATATGTATTAATATTAAGAATTTCAAATTTTTGTAAAAACAAATTAAGGGTGGTAGCATGACTGAAAATGAAGAATTACACGAAGCGGGCGGCGAAGAAGGTACCCGTCAAAAGATTTTAGTAGCTGATGACGAAGCAAGTATCAGAAGAATATTAGAAACCCGTCTAAAAATGGTTGGGTATGATGTAGTTACTGCAGAAGACGGTGAAGAAGCCGTAGAAGTTTTTAATAAAACAAATCCTGATTTGGTAGTATTGGATGTCATGATGCCTAAAATGGACGGTTATGGCGTAACTCGTGAAATCCGTCGTACATCAGATGTACCTATTATAATATTAACAGCATTAGGAGATGTTTCTGAAAGAATTACAGGACTTGAACTAGGTGCTGATGATTATGTAATTAAACCGTTTAGTCCGAAAGAGTTGGAAGCGAGAGTAAAAGCTGTATTAAGAAGAACTATCAGTAAGGATATAATTATTCCTGCATCATCTTCTTCAGCTACAACATCTGCTTCTGGCGGGAAAGCCGGTAAAAATATAATTACTGCAGGAGCTATAAAGATTGATACGGCAAGAAGACAGGTTTTCCGTAAGAATGAAAGAATAAGACTTACGGGTATGGAGTTTAGTTTGCTGGAATTGCTGGTTAATAATTCAGGTCAGGCATATTCAAGAAACGAAATTTTACAGCACGTGTGGTCGTACCCTGCGGATCACAGAATAGATACCCGTGTTGTAGATGTTCATATATCGAGATTGCGCTCTAAGCTGGAAGCAGATCCTAACAATCCCGAGTTGATATTGACAGCGCGCGGAATCGGATATATGTTTCAGAGAATTAATTAAATATAAAAAAGATGTCCCGAATTAGTACGGGACATCTTTTTTATGCTTGCCAAAAATTTTTGATTTGGTATACTAGATTTTGTCAGAATTATGGCGGATATCGTCAAGTGGTTAAGACCTCGGATTGTGGTTCCGATATACGTGGGTTCGAATCCCACTATCCGCCCCATTTACAAAAACTTAGGGTTTCTGCTCCAACAAAAATATTTGATGTAAATTTATAGAATGAATTTTAGACGTGTTTTTCAACGCAAACAGCTGTCTGTATTAATTATTATCTCTTATAACAGATAAAATATATTAGCATTAGGAAATATAGAACAATATTTTTATTTTGAAAATGCTGCAAGTTATGTTTTGCATAATTTTATGTAAAATATTTCGTGGTGTAAGCTCTGCGTTACTAACTAACAGCTACCAAATTCGCCATGGATTTGCAAAGTAGTTGTATATCTTATTGTATTTGTCATTAACTGCATGAGCTTCTTTCTCAAGAATCTGTGCACGATAACCTGAATAATCATCACGGCCGTTTATATAATTTGCCTGATTTTCAATATATTTCATTCCTAAATTATATTCTTCCGAATCAGGTTTTAATTTTTCATATTTACCAAATAATTTATCGAGCATTTTTCTATATTCTTCGGTGATATTACCTCTAGCTTTTCTAAACCCTTCTTCAATCTCTGCTTTATTTTCATTATATATTTTTTTAAGTTTTTCAAGTTGTTTTTTTGCTTCTTCAACGGTTATATTGTGATTTTCTGCATATTTTTTTAAAGCGTACGTATTATCAAGCTGTTTATTTATATATTCAAGCATATTGTTTTTAGAAACATTTTTTTCATAAGCTTGTGCAAGTTTTTCCGGAGAGGTTCTATACGCAATTTCAGTTTGTTTAGTGTGCTGAAATTCATGCAATAAGCCTGAAATTAATTCTGATTTCTGTGATTTATCGAGAGGGTACTTAGCATTTTTTACATCAGGAACGTGTAACGTTATTACTCCGTCACTAGCATTCCAGGATGCTCCGGCCTCTCTTGATAAGATAGTACTTATTTTTGTATCGGGCATGTATTCTATTTTTAAATTTATTCCAAGATTATCATATCCATAATCTTTTTTTACTTGTTCAAAAGCTTTTTTGCAGAATTCTTCCGTATTTTTAATATCCAGTATATCTTTATATTTATTTACTATTTTTTGCGCCTCTTCCGTAGATATGTCACGTCTGAATATTTCTGAAAAATTTTGTGCAACTTTTTCTATAGTTGGTTTGGTAAGTATTCTGTGTCCTACTACATAACCGTATACAGCTGCTGCGGTTCCGGCAATTCCCAATGCCCATTTAGCGCCTTTGGATAATCCGGATTTTTTACTTTTACTTTCGTTCTGAAATTTTTCTTCTGCAGAAAAATTTACGGTATCTTGCGATAATTTTGAATTTTGTAAAGGCATTGTATTCGTATATACAGGCGCAATATTGTTACCCCTGAATGTCTTTGGATAAGTATTTATCACATTGTAACCTATAGGATTAATCATTATTAACCTGCCTTTCTAATATTTATCAACCTTAAATATATAAAGTTGTTATTATGGATAAATTTGACTAAAAAAAAGAAAATTTTACAATTCTTAATAGCTATCAGATAGCATTTCATATTTTATAGCTATTATAAATAGAGCAACACCGCCTTGGAGATTGTTGAGTGTGCAAGGCGGCGTGCTCTTGAATGAATCAAGTTCATTTCAAAAAGGAAATTTATTTTTCTTTCGGATACAAGTCTTTCATTATTTGGACAAATTTATCCGAAAGTTTTTTATAGCCCGGATTTATTCCGCTTTGATTATCACGGGAAAGAAAATTTTTAGGGAATACTTTGCTCCAGTATGGCAAAAGTGCTTCCGGTGTTGTTTTCATCAAAAATTTATCGTTCATACCATTCCAAAATCCGGGAATGTTTGGTCTGTAATAGATGCCTAAGGCGTCTTGAAGTGTTGTCTGTACCTGCATTACATCCAAGGTGTAATGCCATTTAAGAAGATTTTCATAGATAGCCTCCTTATCCTGCATTTCTTCCGGTGTTAATTTAAGTTCTTCTTTGCAGAATTGGGCAAATTTTTTCTGTGCATTTTTTTCTCGTCTTGAAAGTTTTGCATTTTTGGCAGTAAGTTTGTCTACGAATTCTCTTAATGGCGGCAAATCGTGGTTACCGGTTAAAATTGCAACATTAGATTGCAGCATTTTCTTTCTGTTTTTTGGGGCGCAAATGTCCATACCAATCGGAACCTGCTGACTGGTAAAGCTTTTGCCGAATTTTTTAAGGAATTTTTTGTATAAACCGGTTTTTGCAAGAGGTCCAAAATCTTCCAGAATATATGTTTCTTCCGGTTTTTTTCCAAGCTCTTCCGCAACACGTACAAATAATTCTACAATATTTTCTCCTTTAGGGCTTCTTTTGTCGTAGATATTTTCTATCCAGTTGTTATCAAAATATCCGGTTCCCAGTCCCCCTTCTTCAACGGGTCTAAATATTTCATTTGCCTGTAATATTTTGCCCTCGCTTGTTTTAAGAGTATTAGGAATTGCGGCTCTGTTAATATAACCCACAAAGTGGTCAAGTCTTAAATCTGTATTTTTGAGAAGTTGTTTTAGCGAGTCTTCCTGATATTTCCAAAAATCAGGAGAATCATAATCATAAAGTGCATGTCCCCAGCATTGGGTGTATGAATAAGCTTTTTCCGGCGGACAACCGCTAACTTTTGTCGGTTTAAAATCTTTATCAAGCAGAAAAATATTTTTCTTACCCCAGACATCGACTCCGCCGTAGCTAACGCCAATCGGCAAATCCTGTAATATTCGGATACCTTTTTTATTAAGTTCATTTGTCATTTCATTATACTGTTTGTCGTATAAGAATTGTTCAAATTTATATAAATCAACTTTGTTTTGATATTCATCTTTGGACATTTTTCCGTCTAAAATCTTTAAAATCTTGTCTTGTAAAGAAATACCTTCTTTTCTTGCATCTTCCGGTGCGGTCTGTAATTTTTTATCCCAATCAGGCCAATAATGACCGAATTTTCTGGATAAAACATCATAATTTGCATATTCTTCAAGCCACAAATCATTATTTTCTTTTAAAAATGCATTGTATTCTTTCTTTATGTTAGATGTTTCAGGAAGTTTTTGAAATCTTGAAAAAGCAAGCTCAAAGCGTGGATTTTTTTGCTTTTCAAGCATATCAAGCGTAAATTCCGGCGCCGTAATATCATCAGGCAGTTCTTTAGGTTTAAGAATTTTCCCGTACTCTTTGCCGGTAAGTTTATTTAAATTTACAATAAATTTGTTTCTGCTGAATCTGCCGACTGAGCTATAAGGACAGAAATTATCTTCTAATGCATTCAATGGATTCATAATCCAAAGATTCTGTTTTGCGTCACTTAACCATTTGATAAATTTAAGAGTCTGTTCATCTCCGAATTGACCACAGTATGAACGATGTGCAGACAGGCTTGTTATGTGGAATAAAAGCCCTCTTTGTTTAGCGATACCTTTCGCGTTCAATCCTTGAAAACTAATCCCTACATAACTAAAATTTTGCTTTTCTTGCTTTTCAAATACATCAGGAGTTTCTTTTAAATCTAAAAAATTAATAGATTCTTTTTTCGAGTTTGAATTTATACTTCTTGTATTTGCGATATTGTTAACAGGCAAAATTTTCATAGATGACCTTTCTGTAATAGTTATCAACTATTAAATAATACACATGAACTATTAAACAACAAACATTTTATATTTTGCTGTTTTTGAAAAATATTTTTAAAAAACTTAATAGTTATAAACAATGAAATAAACATTAACAACAATTAGAAATAAGTTAATGCAAATACTATACTTTATATTATGAGTATTAATGAAAATTTAGAAAAAAAGTTTGGTGCCAAGCTTGCATATGTAAGAAAGTTAAAGAAACTTTCACAAATGAAGCTTGCAGATAAAGTAGATATGAATTTTAATTATATAGGCCAGATTGAGCGCGGTGAGGCTAATGTAACTATAAAAACAATGAAGATATTAGCAGATGCGCTTGAGGTTGAAATGCGTGAACTTTTTGATTTTACATTTTAGTTTGCAGGGTAAATAAAGAAGTATTAACTTATATTTTTATACCTTCAAATTCAAGTAGTTTCTTTTTTATTTTTAATCCTCCGGCATAGCCTGTCAGACTGCCGTTTGAACCTATAACTCTGTGACATGGAATAATGATTGAAATCGGATTGTGTCCGACAGCCCCGCCTATTGCCTGAGCCGACATTTTTTTTAGGCAAAGCTCTGAAGCTATTTTATCAGCAAGTTTTCCATAAGTTGTAACCTCTCCATACGGAATTTTACATAAATGCTTCCAAACCCGCTGTCTGAAATCGCTTCCGGTTGGTGATAAATAAATGCCGGAAATTGCGGGCTTTTTGCCAGAAAAATAATCATCTAACCAGCGTTTTGTTTCTTCAAATATCTTAAGTCCGCTGCATTCCTCCATACATTCTTTTATAGAGCCGTTAAAATATTTTTGGCCTTCAATCCAGAGACCGGCAAGAGCATCTCCGTCGGAACAAAGCATCAGGTTTCCTATTGGAGATTTATAGTAAGTCTTATAAAACATAGTTTACCCGCTAATTAGAGACAGGCAATTAGAATCGTTAAATGCCTGCAAGGATGGATTAATCTGTATAGCCTTGGAGTAATCATTTCTGAAGCCTTCACTATCGCCGAGTTCTTTTCTTATTGCAGCTCTATAATAATACGCATCCGCATAATTTGCATTGTTTTCAATAGCTTTGTTCAAATCTGCAATTGCACCTTGCAAGTCTCTAAGTACGCATTTTTGAAGCCCTCTTATATAATAACTTTCCGCCAGTTTAACATTTGTAGTCGGATTTGTTTTAACAGCAGTTGTTGTAATAATCGGTGTAGCAGGAGCTTGTACTTTTCCTATCCCTGCACTAATAACAGGCGAGGTTGATGCTGTGGTTTTTGCAGGAGTATTTGCAGCAATTGTTTTTTGAGCAACGGGCTTGGGCTGCACGACAGCTTGTTTTTGTACAGATTTTGGCTGTTGTGCCGGTTTATTATATGCGATTTTATCATTTGTAGATGTCGGAATCGGTTTTGATTTTATAATCGGAGATATTACATCTGCCGTAATTCCTTCTACCACCGGTACTGCAGCTATATAACTTTCATTTGATACCAGAGGCTTAACATTTTTGATAAAAACCTGTTTTTCGGCTAAAGCTACGGCCTGGTCGAGGTCTATAGCAGCGCCTTCATTATCGAAATATAGTTTTTTCAAGCGTCCTCTGTTTGCATAAGCAATGCTGTCTTTTGGATTGAGTGCAATTGCTTGTGAATAATCGCTTAAGGCCCCCACATTAAAGTTCAGCCTCTTTTTTACGACACCTCTGTTATTATAAGCTTCCGCATCTTTGGGATTGATTTCTATCGCCTTGTTATAATCTTCTAATGCTCCGTTATTATCGCTGAGCATATATTTTAAATTTGCTCTGTTGTAATATACATCTGAGTACTTGGAATTAATCTTCAGAGCTTGTTCGTAATCTGCCATAGCACCTTCGATATCTTTAAGGGCAACTTTTAAAACCCCTCTGTTGTTGTATGCATATGCAAAGTTCGGGTTGATTTTTAAAGCGCTGTTATAGTCCGCTAAAGCACCTTGCAGGTCATTGATAACCTGTTTTATATAACCGCGGTTTAAATACAGTTCAGGGTTATTAGGATTAATCTGTATTGCTTTATCAAAATCTTCAATTGCGCCTTGAATATCCCGTTTCAAAAATCTTAGAGAGGCTCTGTTAGAGTATGCAAGAGCGGCTTCCGGATTATTTTGAATTTCTTGTGTAAAAGTTTCAAAAGATGTTTCTATAGGAGTATTTGCAGAAAAAGCCGCGCTATTTATTGCTAAAAAAGCAGTAAATATAAGAAAAATGCTTATTTTTTTCACGATACGTACTCCTTCATCAAGTTGGATTCAGTATTATGTTAACACATAAAAAATCTATATCAAGTAGCAAAGGGGGAGTATATAAAGGTGGTATTAACAAATCCGGTAAGATTGTAAAAACAAAAAATCGGTTTGTAGTATTGCATTTACGGAACCGCCATATTAAAATATTAGATATGCCGATGTGGCTCAGGTGGTAGAGCAACTGATTCGTAATCAGTAGGTCGGGAGTTCGAGTCTCCCCATCGGCATTTCTACAACTAGTAATATAACTGCATTTTGGGGAATTGAATAACATTTGATTTTTGCTCTTTTTCTTTTATGCTCACATTTTGCTCACATTTTTTAAAAATTTATAATGGTAAAATCCCAAACCCTTGGCTTGACAGCTTTTTGTAAACATTATAAAATCTAAAATGGTAATAATTTCGTTAAACAGTTTCTAACGGGGGTTATTGGAAAGGAGCTTGGAATGAAAGTTTTATTAGTAAACGGAAGTTCTCACAGCCATGGTTGTACTTATACCGCTTTAAGTGAAATCGCTAAAACATTAGAGATTGAAGGTGTTCAGTCGGAAATTTTCCAGTTGGGAAATCCTGAAATAAGAGATTGCTGCGGATGCAACGGCTGTAAGCAGACCGGTGAATGTGTTTTTAATGATATGGTTAATGATTTTATTAATATAGCAAAACATGCGGACGGATTTGTTTTTGGTACACCGGTTTATTACGCACACCCGGCAGGCAGATTGTTATCGCTTTTAGACAGGGCTTTTTATGCCGGAGGGTATGCCTTTGCGTATAAACCCGCGGCTTCTGTCGCTTCTGCAAGACGAGCCGGGACAACAGCCAGTTTTGATGTTTTGAACAAATATTTTACCATTGCAAATATGCCGGTAGTTTCTTCTAACTATTGGAACAATGTCCACGGCAGTACGTCAGAAGATGTAAAAGAAGATTTAGAAGGTTTACAGACTTTGAGAAATCTTGCCGGAAATATGGCCTGGATTTTGAAATGTATAGAAGTCGGACAATATCAGGGTATTACACATCCCAAACAGGAAGAACGTATATATACAAATTTTATAAGGCGGAACAGATGAGAGAAGAACTTTTATCATTAATAGAGAAAAACAGCAGAATTGGCTTGGAAGAGCTTGCCGTACTTTTAGCTGCAAGTGAAGCAGAAATTGCGGAAGAACTTGCTAAACTTGAACAGGAAGGTATTATCTGCGGATATCATACTCTCATAAATTGGGATAAAACAACAAAAGAAAAAGTTACGGCTTTGATAGAAGTTAAAGTTACGCCTCAGCGAGGACAGGGTTTTGACAGAATAGCGGAACGTATATATAATTATCCGGAGGTTAAATCTGTGTATTTGATATCAGGCGGATATGACCTGCTGGTTACATTGGAAGAAAAAACTCTAAAAGAAATTGCAAGTTTTGTTTCGGACAAGCTATCAACTCTGGATAGTGTTTTGAGTACGGCAACGCATTTTATACTAAAAAAATATAAGGATCACGGTACTGTTTTTGACAAAAAACATGTAGATGAGAGGGAGATTATAACACCATGACAAAACCTCTTTCACAACTAGTTGAGAACATAAAACCTTCAGGTATAAGAAAGTTTTTTGATTTAGTGAGTGAAATGCGCGATGTTATATCTCTGGGAGTCGGAGAACCGGATTTTGATACGCCGTGGCATATAAGAGATGAGGGAATTTATGCATTAGAGAAAGGGAAAACTTTTTACACTTCCAATTCAGGTCTAAAAGAATTAAGAAATGAGATATGCGGTTATTTAGAAAGACGTCAGGGAATAAGTTATAATCCGGATACTGAAGTTATAGTAACTGTCGGCGGTTCAGAAGCTATCGATATCGGACTTCGTGCCCTGATTAATCCCGGTGACGAAGTTATAATTCCGCAGCCTTCATATGTTTCATATGAGCCATGTGCCGTATTAGCAGGAGCAAGACCCGTAATAATCAATCTAAAAGCCGAAAATGAGTTTCGTTTGACTGCAGAAGAATTAAAATCAGTAATAACTCCCAATACAAAAATTTTAATTTTACCGTACCCGAATAACCCTACAGGGGCGATAATGGAACAAAAAGATCTCGAGTCTCTTGCAGAAATTATTATAGAAAACGATATTTATGTAATGTCGGATGAAATATACTCCGAGCTTACATATAAAGGCGAACACGTATCGATTGCATCTTTAAAAGGTATGAAAGAACGCACAATTCTTATAAACGGTTTTTCAAAGTCATACGCTATGACTGGCTGGAGATTGGGGTATGCTTGTGCACCGAAGGAAATTATAAAACAAATGACAAAAATTCATCAGTTTGCAATAATGTGCGCTCCGACAACAAGTCAGTATGCCGGAACCGAAGCCTTAAGAAACGGTGATGAAGATGTTAAAATAATGCGTAATGCATATAATCAGCGCAGAAGATTTCTTATAGATGCCTTCAAGAAGATAGGGCTTGAATGCTTTGAACCTTATGGAGCTTTTTATGTTTTTCCGTGTATAAAAGAGTTTGGAATGACAAGTGAGGAGTTTGCAACAAAATTTCTTGAAGAAGAGAATGTTGCCGTAATACCCGGAAATGCCTTCGGGAAAAGCGGTGAAGGTTTTATCAGGATTTCTTACGCATATTCTCTTGAAAATTTGAAAATAGCAATAGAACGCTTAAGTCGTTTTATAAATAACTTAAGAAGCAAGCAGACTAAATAATCCTGTTTTTCCGGCTAATGCCGATAATACCCCGATTATTGCGGCTATTAGTATATAAAAAAGCGGATCGCGTTTTGATTTCCAGCTAAAAATAAGCATAGCCCCAATCAGAACTAATGCCTTTATATCATGAATCTCCGGTTTTAAAAGTCCAATGGCAACAGATGTAAGAAGTCCGCAGCTTATGGGTTTTAGAGTCTGTATAAGCGATTTTACATAGAAATTATCACTGAATTTTCTAAGCAGTTTTGAAACAATAATAACCAAAAACAGAGACGGCAGCATTTCTGCAATTGTCGCGAGAGCTGAACCGAAAATCCCTGCACTCTTCATACCTGCATATGTTGCAACATTAATTCCCACAGGTCCGGGAGTAATTGATGCTACAGCAACCATTTGAGTCAATTCGTCCAGAGTGTACCAGTTATAAACCTGCGATATGTGGTATAAAAACGGAATAGTTGCATATCCGCCGCCGAATGAAAACATTCCGATTTTGAAAAATTCCCAGAATAAATAGAGGTAAATCATTTTTTAGCCTCCGCTATTCTTTTGTATCCGACTCCTATTAGGGAAAATAGCAGTATTGTTTGTATTGGTGACAGTTTGAAAATTAATAATGCCAGTAGTGTCAAGATAAAAATCGTATAAAAAAAGATACCTCTTTGAGATTTTTGCCACATTTCCCTTACCGTTAATACAATAAGTGCAATAACTGCTGCTCCCACACCCCACAGTGCTCCCTGAATATAACTGTTTTCGGTTAGCGAACCTATAATAGACGCCAGCAGGACTATACACCAGAATGGCATAAATGTAACCCCAAGCATTGCCGTTACAGCACCCCATTTGCCGCGGAGCTTATATCCGATAAACATTGACATATTGGCAGCAATAATGCCCGGAAGCGATTGTGCCAGAGCAAAATAGTCTACTATATCATCATGTGATACCAGTTTTCTCTTATCAACGAATTCATTTATCATTATCGGGAGTATGACATAACCGCCGCCAAGCAGTATAGCCCCTATTTTTGTGAAAATTAAAAATAACTCAAATAGTGACATATCTTCTTTTTCCACTTAGTTTTCTCCCTGCTTTATTTATTAATTTTATATCTTCATCAGGTGTAAACCCTGTTGTTGTAAGATAATTCCCGACAATAGCAGAATCCGCACAATATTTAAAAGCTTTTTCCAATGTCTCTTCCGACAATCGGGCTTTTTTACCGCCGGCAATTCTTATAGAGGAGTCCGGACAGGCAATTTTAAATATTGCAAGTGTTCTTAAAACATTTTCTTCATCAATTTTATTCCAATAATTCTCAAACGGGGTTTTGGGTATCGGAGTCAGTATATTAACTGGGATACTGTCAGGATTTATAGCGGCAAGCTCAAGCGCCATTTCTGCACGCTGTTCTGTTGTTTCTCCCATTCCTATTATAACTCCGCAGCATAATTCCATGCTGTATTTTTTTACAAGTTTTGCGGTATTAATTCTGTCCTCGTAAGTATGCGTTGTACATATTTCGGGATAATAAGATCTGCAAGTATTGATATTGTGATGAAAGCGGACAAGTCCTGCTTCGGCAAGCTTTTTTGCCTGTTCATCGTTTAAAATTCCTATACTTGCACAGCTCTTTATACCTTCTTTATTTAATGCTTTTATCATATCCAGCATCTTATTAAAATCGCTCTCATCCGGAGTTTTGCCGGAAGTTACGATCGCAATTCTGTCTGCTCCGTTATTAATACCGTCTTTTGCAGCTTGTATAACAGTTTCCGTATCAATAAGAGGATATGTTTCTATTTCCGTGTTATAAAAAGAACTCTGGGCGCAATATTTGCAATTTTGCGAGCATTTCCCCGAACGTGCATTAACAATTGAGCAAAATTCTACCTCATCTTTTAAGTATTTCCCGGATTCTTTCAATAAATCCTCTAAATTCATATTGTATAAATTTAATAATTCATCTTTAGTTTTCATATTTTAATATCCTACGCTTAATCCTGCACACAAATTTATCGATTGTCCCGTTACACCTTTTGCCTCTTCGGAAATCAGATATTTTATCATACCTGCAATTTCGCCGGGTGAAACAAACCTTCTTTGCGGAATGCAGCTTATAATTTCCTCTTTACTAAACATCCCGACGGAAGAATTGCCCATATCAGTATCAACCCAGCCGGGGTTTATAGTATTTACGGTAATACCGAATTCTGCAAGTTCAAGTGCAAGTGATTTGGCAGCCCCGATAAGTCCTGCTTTTGATGCGGAATAAATACTTGCTCCTGCTTCTCCCATAACACCACTTATAGAGCCTATATTAACAATTCTGCCCCATTTTTTTTCTTTCATATAAGGAACGGCTCTCGAAATCAAATACAAAGGCGCTTCAAGATTTGTTTTTAGAAGTTGTTCAATTTGGGAAATTTCCATTGCCTCAATTGAAGAATAAATATATTCACCTGCATTATTAATAAGCACATCAATTTTATTTTTTTCTATATAGTCCCCGAGTATTTCAATATTCTTGGATAAATCACAAATACAATAATTTCTATATTGCTTAAGCGGTTCTTCATTTCTTGCCGATACAAAAACATTGTGTCCCAAATTAAGCATATTATCTGCTATTGCTTTTCCAATCCCTCTGCTGGCGCCTGTTATTAATATATTCATAACTTAATTATACAACGAAAAGGTTTACGACAAGAATATATTTATTTGATTATGTATTGACAAAATCAAGATAGTGATTATAATATTTAATTATGGATAATAGAAATTTATTTTGTAATAAAAATTGGGGCGGAAAACGAATGAATGCAGGCAGAAAACGTACATGCCTGAACAAAATTCCGTTTAACCGTCGGATTAATGAAAATATTTTAAAGATTTTACGCGAATACGCTCATTCGCATAACATTACCGAAACAGAAGCTTTAGAGAGTGCAATTCTGCTTCAATCAAATGTCGATAAACTGAAAGGAGACAAAAACATGAAAATAGCTATTCCTACGGAGAATGAAAAACTTTGTTCGCACTTCGGCCATTCGGAATCTTTTACTTTTGTTGATGTTAATCCAGAAACAAAGGAAATTTTGAATATTGAAACAAAAGTACCGGAAGAAGGCATTAGCTGCCAAAGCGCCGGCTGGATATCAGAGCAGGGAGCAAATATTGTTCTTGCAGGCGGAATGGGAGCCCGCCCGCTTGGTATTTTTAGTCAAAATGGTGTTAAAGTAGTTTCGGGCTGCCCGGAACTTCCTGTAAAAGAACTAGTAGAACAATATCTGGCTTCTGCTCTCCAAACAGGTGAAAATATCTGCGGCGGCGAGCATCACGAATGCCATGGTCATCATCACAACCATGCTCATCATCACTGCCATAACCATTAACGTACAAACAAAAAGGCACAGCCCATATACCGACTGTGCCAAAAACTGAGTAATATCGATGCTAGCTCATGAATTGCGCTTGATAAGCACGATAGGAAATAGGCGCTTCCTGAACCTCCGGTTTGTTGGATAATCCGAAAGCCCTTGATGCTTCTGACCTTAGACCTGCGAAATATGTCATGGCCTGTCCATCGATAGCACTCTGGCTCAATAACTGAATTGCATTGTTAAACGCAGCGTAATCTTTTTCGTAGTCACCCGTTGCCTGAATACCTATCTGAGCACATAAGCTTGCCCAGGGGACGACTTTTTGATTGTTCTGATTATCAATCTGCTGTTGAACCTGCTTCGAGTACTCCTCGTACATCGCTTCATTCAGTTCTTTTAAATCATCGGTTGTACCCGTCGGAGTAATATCAAAATCATCAAACGCACGCTCCAGCGCCCTGGCATTTGTAGGAACCCTGCCGAGGTAAGAGTAAATGTTTGCGCTTGTATAGGTATATACTCCGTTTACTGTGAAGTTTGACATGATACACACCTCTTATATGATATATAATATATATCGGCATTTTTTCTAAAAACTTTAGCGTTTTTTGAAAAATCTTTACAAAACTTTACAATATCAGCCTAAAACTCTCTGTTTTAGCTATTTTAATTTTTTCTCTGTTAACTTCTATGTAAAGAAATGTAACAAAGAAATAAAACGATGAAATTTGAAAAATCTTATATACTTTATATATATGTAAGACAAGTATAAGAGAGTTATAAAAATCTCAACCCGTTTGTAAGATGTGTATAATCGGGCTTGAGTAAACACGAGGTATCGATTATGGCACTATTGCAGAGCTATGACATTAATGCTATGGCTACGAATATTTCACGAGAATTTTATATTAATGAGAATCCTGCAGAAGATAAATCATATGTGCTAATGGACGAAATGCGTCTATTTGCAATGGATATGAAATCAAGAGTTACATTTATATCACGAACAAAGCAATAATTTTATAATACCAATCTTACTTACTAATTTAATTCCCCAAACTAATTTTAGCGCCTGATAAATAAAGTTTATTCAGGCTTTTTTTTGTATAAAATCGGCTTTCTTAATTTTATTATTTTGGCTAAAATATATAAAAAGGAGGTTATTTTGAGTATTTGTATTTTTCCGGGTACATTTAATCCTATACATCAGGCTCATATAAGAATAGCTGAATTTGCGTTAAGCTATTACGGATTTGAAAAAATAATTTTTATTCCCTCTTATATACCTCCGCATAAAAATGTAGTGCAGGATTTGGTCATGCACAGATATAATATGGTTAAAATTGCAATTGCAGATAACCCGAAGTTTGAAATATCAGATATTGAATATTTTTCGGAGGGTAAATCTTATTCTTTAATAACTGTGCAAAAGATACTTGAGCAATACAGAATTAACGGAAAGCTGAATTTTATAATCGGTACGGATGCTTTTGATAAAATAGAGAGCTGGTATAAAGCTGAAGAGTTAAAAAATCTTGTACATTTTATAGTATTTCCAAGGGGTGTTGTTATAAATAAAAAAGACGGATTTGATTATGAAATGGCGCCGCTTGCTTTTTTTGACATTTCTTCTACTGATGTGAGAAATAATCATAATAATGATACAATAAGTAAGGTAAAGGATTATATTGAAGAAAATGGATTATACAGAGATTAAAAACTGGCTAAAAAGAAATCTTACGCCCGAACGTTACGAGCATTCTGTCGGGACTGCTGAGTGTGCGGAAAAGCTGGCCGAAAGATACGGTGTAGATAAAGAAAAAGCTTATTTTACCGGGCTGATTCATGATTGTGCAAAATGTCTTTCAAAAGAAGATACAATGAACGCACTCAAGAATTTATCTCTTATAGACGGTGAATTGTGCAACCCAAAGACTCATCATGCTCCTGCGGGAGCTTATATTGCACGGAAAGAGTTTGGAGTCGATGATGAAGAGATTTTATCGGCAATAAGGTGGCATACTCTCGGTAAGGTTAATATGACAACTTTTGAAAAAATTATCTTTCTGGCAGACAAGATAGAAGAGCGTACACGGCCGTGTGAACTCTGCAAGCCTGTAAAAGAGGCTTTGAAAGAGAGTTTGGATAAAGCATTGCTTATATGTTACAAAAATACTATAAAAAGTCTTGTTGACAGAAACTTGGGGATTTGTAAACTTACAATAGATATATACAACAGTCTTTTGTAGTTAATTTGGTTAAAACGAAGAATCATAGTATAATTAAGTTATGAGGAAGAGGTTAGCTGTAATTTTACTAAGTATATTCCTGATGAACACGGCACTTGCTGATGTCCCGTTTCAAGGTCATGCAGAGTTTGATGATGAGTATACGGAGTTAGATAAAAAACTTTTTACAGGTAAAAAGGAGACTCTGGAAAAAAGAGACGTTATTGAAATGACTGTTTCGCAAGTTTTAGATGGCTCTTTTTCACTGGAGGGAGATGAGTTTTTTGCGGAAGTAACTTCCGATGTAATTGGTGATAAAGGTGTAATTATACCCAAAGGCACAGTTGCGCACGGAACAATTACTCAGACGAGTGAAGCTAAACGGCTCGGTCGAGACGGGCATCTAAGTTTAAGCTTTGATTATCTGGTTACGCCGGATGGACGGGAAATTCCGATAGAAGGGCAAATGTCAACGAAGCTTCATCCGATAAAAGCCGCGACTAAGATTATAGCGACCGATGTCGGTTATACCGCAGTCGGCGGTCTTGCCGGAGGACTATTTGCATTACAGGCATTAGGGATAGAAGCGGCAATAGCATCTCAGGGATATACGCTGGCAGGCGGAGCTGCACTGGGAAGTACTGTCGGGCTTGGTATGTCTTTATACAGAAAAGGGAAAAATGTTTTAATTGCGCCGGGTGATGAAATAAAAGTCAGAATTTTGTCTGATGTGGAACTTCCCGTATACAGGGAAGATGCTTTAAAACAGGAAGAGCTTAAATATCCCGGACTTGATATCAGAATTGTTAATATTTTGTACGAAAAAGATCCGTTCGGGGAGGTTAATACAATTACGCTTTCGCTATCTATTTCTAATATGTCAAAAAAAGCTTTCTCCGGCATGGATTTAGCTCTTGTAAACGATTATAATGCGGTATTTAACCCTTCGATATTCGGTGATACAAAGCTTTTGTTTTCGCAATTGAAACCCGGAGACAGATTTGCAGGAAAAATTTCTTTTGCTGTAAATAATGTAAAACAATCTTTCTGGCTGGTTGTTAATGACAGAGCCACAAACAAACCAATTGCAAAAATATCTCTTGATAACGCATATAAAAAAGTTTCAAAAGATGTAAAAAAGAGAAACGATAAAATGCGCAAGAAAAAGAAAAACTATTATAAAGAAGACTCTCCGTTTGATTTATAATGTCTTTTTAAATAAAATATTCTTATGAATTTAGATGCCGCTATAGATAGCTTACTTTCACCTGTCGCAGACAGAGTGTCAGGCTTAATTTTCTCCTATATTACGATAGGAGAGGTAAAAGTCGAATTTCTTGTTGCGCTTCTTATTTCTGCGGCACTGTTTTTTACATTAAGAACCGGATTTATAGGTTTCTGGGGCTTTAAACATGCCGTAAAACTTATTACAAATAATTACAAACACAAAAATACAGGCGGATTTCAAAGAAAAAAAAGAGGTGAATTATCTTCTTTTCAAGCTTTAAGTGCTACTATTTCCGCCTCTGCGGGAATCGGAAATGTCGCAGGTTCAGCGGCAGCCGTATCAATAGGCGGGCCCGGAGTTATTTTTTGGATGATTGTTGCAGGAATTTTCTCTATGGCTCTTAAGTTTTCCGAGGTACTTTTGGGAGTTAAATTCCGAAGAACAAATCCTGACGGAACGGTATCCGGCGGTCCGATGTATTATATCCCCATTGCATTTAAAGGAAACACATTAGGGAAAGTCCTTGCCAAAGTTTATGCAGTTTGTTGTATTTTTGCAATGATAGGCGGCTGGAATTTGTTCCAGATAAACGCAATGACAGCTCAATTTACGGAAGTAACTGGCGGTGATACAAGTATATTTGCAAACAACGGCTGGATTCTCGGTACAATCGTTGCAGCTATAACTTGGTTTACAATAATAGGCGGAATTAAAGCTATCGGGAAGTTTACCTCAAAAGTTACTCCTGTAATGTGTTCTCTATATGTTTTAAGTGCTTTTTTAGTTTGCATAGTAAACATTCATCATTTGCCCGAAACAATTGTTCTTATAATAAAAGAAGCTTTTTCACCACGTGCAATGACTGGCGGGGCTTTTGCCTGTTTGCTTTGGGGTTTCCGGCGGGCAATGTTTGCTAATGAATCCGGCTTAGGTACTGCACCTATTGCATTTTCTGCCGTTAATACAAATAAACCAACTGCTCAAGCGTTTATTTCAATGCTGCAGCCGTTTGTTGATACGGTAATTGTCGGTGTGGCTACTGCGTTTGTAATAGTTGTATCAAAAGTCTATTTGAATATTGATGGAATTGCCGGCATAGAGCTTACTTCAAAAGCATTTGCAACAATATGCCCGGCATATCCGATACTTCTTACTGTTATGGCAAGCTGCTTTGTCTTATCAACAATGCTTTGCGGCTCTTACTACGGTCTTAAAGCTTGGAATTTTCTATTCGGTGATGATAAACGGAAAACACGGATTTTTCAGGCCGTTTATTGTTTATGTATTATAGCAGGCTCCGCTATGAATTTTAAAAGCATAATAAACCTCTCTGATGCTGTTACGCTTTTTTTGGCTGTACCTAACTTAATAGCAGTCTTTATGCTTTCAAATGTTGTGATAAAAGAACTTAAACGATATTGTGAGCGATATGGAATTAACGAAAAGTTTATAAAGTACTTACGTTAAATAAAGAAATTAATTTTGCAAACTTCTATCGTATAAGTTTTGCTTTATATAATCTTTACTTGCCTAGCTGGTGTAAATATTGTAAAATAAGGCAAATAAAGAGGAGAGGTGGAATTATGCCGAAAATTTATTTTGTGGATGTTACTAATAGAGATGGAGTACAAACTTCCAGGCTCGGGCTTGCAAAGCTCCAAAAAACAATAATTAATCTAATGCTTGATGATATGGGTATTACCCAGTCAGAGTTCGGATTCCCAACCACCATGCACGAAATAAATTATCTGAATGCAAATCTTGAACTGGTCAAAAGAGGTGTTATTCAAAGAACAAAACTCTCCGGTTGGATGCGGGCAATCACCGAAGATGTAGAGAAGTCATTCTCAAATTGTCCGCTTCTCAAAAACTGCAACCTTTCTCAATCAACTTCCGACCAGATGATACAAGGCAAATACTTAGGTAAAAAAACTCGTGAGGATATTTTAAAAATGACCTGTGAAGCTGTAGAATGCGCCGTATCCAAAGGCGCGGAAATCATAGGTGTAAATGCGGAAGATGCTTCCAGAAGTGACCTGGACTTTTTAATAAAACTCGCAAAGGAAGCAAAAAACTGTGGAGCATATAGATTCCGTTATTGCGATACTCTGGGGTATGAAGATCCCAGCACCGCGTATAAACGTATTTATCGTCTTGCCCGTGAAACACAAATGCCCATTGAACTTCATTATCATAATGATCTCGGAATGGCTGTTGCCTGCTCGGTGGAAGGTGCAAGAGCCGCGGTGGACGCAGGTGTTGATGCATATATAAATACGGCAATTAACGGTATGGGAGAAAGAGCCGGAAATGCAGATCTGGTATCTTGCTTGCTGGCAACGCTTAAATCTGCAGGTTTCAGAGGTATTTATAAAATAGATGGAAATATTGATTTAAGCAAAGCCTGGAAGCTCGCAAAGTATACCGCATATGCATTCGGGCTGCCGATACCGATAAACCAGCCCGCGGTAGGCGATAATGCTTTTGCTCACGAATCTGGTATTCACGCAGATGGTGCTCTTAAGGACCGTAGAAATTATGAACTCTATGATTTTGAGGAACTTGGAAGAGGAGAACCCGAAATTATAGAAACGGGACGTATGATTACAACCGGAGAATATGGCGGTATCAAAGGTTTTCGAAATGTTT
>CALUPJ010000016.1 GCA_944322555.1 Candidatus Gastranaerophilales bacterium
AAAAACTATTCCAGCTCAGAGCGTTCAATTTCTTTTGTTGTAGTAAATTTAACAATGTCGCCTTCCTGTATATCGTTAAATTTAACGAAAGACAAACCGCATTCAAAGCCTTGTGCAACCTCTTTTACATCATCCTTAAAGCGTTTAAGCTGATCTACCGCACCTTTAAAGATTTCTTTACCGTCTCTGTAAATAACAGCTGTGTCGTTTCTGTTTATTTTACCTTCTGTTACATAACAGCCCGCGATTTTTTGAATTTTACCAACCGTAAATATTTGCCTGATTTCAGCTTGTCCGGTTTCTATTTCTTTGATTTCCGGTGATAACAGAGATATCATTTTCTTTTCAATATCCTCAAGGATTTGATAAATAATATCGTACTTTTTAATAACAACACCTTCGCGTTCCGCTGCTGCTAGCGCATTTGTATCTTCTTTCACCGTAAACCCTAAAATAATTGCATTTGAGGCAGAGGCAAGCATAACATCTGCTTCGGAGATATCACCGACACCTACATGAATAATCTTTGTGTCAATTTCTTTCGATTCAAGCTGTGCAATAGCCTGAGAAACAGCTTCAGCCGCACCATGAGTATTGGCTTTGATGATAAGATTAAGTTGAGGAATATCACCTTCAGCCGTACCGGATTCTCTTCTCATATGAGCGGGAAGCATTGCATCAAGACGTTTATTACGTTCTTTTTCTTTCCGTTTATCAACAATTGCCTTCATTTCTTTTTCATTTTTTACTACTTCAAAATAGTCGCCGGCATTAGGAACTTCCGTTAGCCCCAGAATCTCTACAGGAGTAGACGGTTCAGCCTTTGTGATTCTTTCACCGGAATCGGAAAGCAGTGCTCTAACTCTTCCGCATGCTGTTCCGACAACAAGACAATTACCTGTTCTTAATGTTCCGTTTTGAACCAGCAAAGTAGCAACGGGGCCCTTACCTTTATCAAGGTTGGCTTCAATAACAACACCCGAAGCTTCAGCTTTAGGATTAGCTTTCAAATCCTGAATTTCCGCTACGAGCAATATATATTCCAAAAGCTCATCTATACCTGTTCCTTGAAGAGCAGAAACTTTTACTGTAATTGTATCCCCGCCCCATGCTTCCGGTACAAGCCCGTGTTCCGTAAGCTGCTGTAATATTCTATCAGGATCCGCACCGGGTTTATCAATTTTATTTACTGCTACAATTATTGGTACATCTGCCGCTTTTGCGTGATTTATGGCTTCAATTGTCTGCGGCATTATACCATCATCGGCAGCAACAACAAGAATAGCAATATCCGTTGCCTTAGCACCGCGAGCACGCATTTCTGTAAAAGCTTCGTGACCGGGAGTATCTACAAAAACGATTTTCTTCTCGTTGTTATTGTCCAAATAAACGGTATAAGCACCTATAGATTGTGTAATACCTCCGACTTCTGTTGCGACAATTTTGTGCTTTGATGCACGAATGCTGTCAAGAAGAGTTGTCTTACCATGGTCAACGTGTCCCATAATACTTACAACAGGCGCACGCCTTTTTAGCAATTTTTTATCCACTTCCGAAAGAGCTTTTTGTTTTTGTTCTTTTTCCAGTTCCTCTTCCATAAAAGCTTCAAAATCTTCTTCCAGAACTTCCAAATTATATTCCGCACAAACCTTTTTTATTGTATCAACATCAATAAGCTGGTTAACGGTTGCCATGACACCCTGAAACATCAGAAATTTAACAATTTCGGCAGGTGTTTTATGGATTTTATCAGCAAGCTCACTGATTGTCATAGCGGAATTTACAACAATTTGTTTTACTTCTTCTTGCGCTTCTTCTTTGTGAGCTTTTTTCTTATGTTTTTGAGCAGCCGCTTTTTCAAGCGAAATCATTTCCTGGTCTTCTTTTTTAGAGTTAAAATGTTTATCTTTCTTTCTGCTGTCACCTTTTCTCTTTGAGGACGGCCCGCCTTTTCCCTCATAAATTTCCTGCGGAATAATTCTTCTTTCAACAAGTTTTTTCTCCTGCGAAGATTTTGCAGGTGACTGTTTTTCATCTTTTGAGGCAGTTTTTGTTCCTATATTTTTTACAATATTAACGCCTTTTGCAGGAGCTTTACGTACAATTTCAATTCTTGATTGGTTTTTGGGATATTCAATCTTTGTTCTTTCAACTCGTACAATGGGCTTTTCTTCTTTTTTTGCTTCGGAAGACTGTTCTTTAATTTCTTTTTTTTCAACTTTTTGAACTTTTTCAATTTTATTTTTTTCCGCTTTAGCTTCTGAAGATTTTGTTTCTTCCGGTTTTGTTTCTGCTGTTTGAGCTTTCGCTTTTTTTACGATAAACGCTTTTGGTTTGGCGGAGGACTTCTGCGGCAAAACCCCCAAATGTTCTTTTAATTTACGAATCTGTGTCGGATTAACCGTATTAGAGTGCGATTTTACAATGATATCGATTTCACCGAACTTCTCGATTACCTCTTTACTGGTCAAACCGAGCTCTTTTGCCAATTCACTAACTCTAATACTGTCCATCTAATATATTCCTTTCAAATTCCCTTTTGCCCGAGCATTTTTTCTAATGCCGTTTTGTCAATTGATACGCTTGTTTTCAAGAATTTATTCAATTTTGATTTTTTAAATGCGTTATCTATACAACTCTGATTATAACAAAGATATGCGGATCTGCCAAATATTTTTGAATTCGGGTTTATGACAATATTTCCGTCTTTATAATTTTTTGTTATCTTTATGAGATTTTCTTTCGGTTTCAGTTCACCGCAGCCCGCACACTTTCTCAGCACAGTTATGTATTTACCTCAGCAAGTTTTTCTAATTTGAGCTTTTGGTCATATTCCGTAAGTAAATCAATAAGCTCATCCAAATCCCCGTCAATCACAGTCCAGACATTGAGGTTTTGACCTATTCTATGGTCAGTAAGCCTTCCTTGCGGGAAATTATATGTTCTGATTCGTTCGCTTCGGTCCCCCGTTCCGACCTGTGAACGTCTCAAGTCTGTAATTTCTTTCATTTGTTTTTGAACTTCCATATCATAAAGTTTAGCCTTTAGAATTTGCAATGCACGCTCTTTGTTTTGCAGCTGCGAACGTTCTTCCGTACAGAAAATCATAATTCCCGTAGGCTTGTGGAATACACGGGCTGCAGTTTCTACTTTATTAACATTTTGACCGCCAGCACCGCCGGAACGTGCAGTTGTAATTTCAACATCATTCATATTAAGTTCAACTTCAACATCATCAACTTCAGGCATAACCGCAACCGTTGCCGTAGAGGTGTGAACTCTTCCTTGTGATTCCGTCGCTGGAACCCTTTGTACACGGTGCACTCCTGACTCGTATTTTAGACGGGAATAAATGCTGTCACCTTTCATTGAAATAATTACTTCGCTAACTCCTCCTGCCTCGCAATCGGTTTTACTTAATATTTGCGTCTGCCAGCCCTTCTTGTCAGCATAACGCATATACATACGCATTAAGTCACCCGCGAAAATATTGGCTTCATCACCACCGGCACCGCCCCTGATTTCCAGCATAATATCCTTATCATCCATCGGATCCCGCGGAAGCAAAAGAACTTTCATACGCTCTTCATACTCTGCAATTTTCTTTTCATTTTCTTCCATATCAGATTTTAAAAACTGACGCATCTCGTCGTCTTTTTCTTCATGCATAAGCTGTTTTGCATCTTCAATGGCATCAACGGCCTTTTTCCAGGCATAATAAAGTTCCACGGTTTCTTCCATTGATTTTCTCTGCTTGGACAAGTCGCGAAATTTATTATAATCTGCTATTACGTTCGGATCAGAAAGAGTTTCACCGAGCTCTATATATTTTTTCTCAATCTGAACAATTTTATCTAACATATCTTTCATAATCAAATTACCTCTTAAGATAAGTATATCTCAAACAAGAGGAATTACAATTGCGTTACACATACCATTCGGTTACATCAATCGGATTATCCGCGATATGCAACTAAAAGGCCGCCAGGAAGTTCAAGAATTTCGTATTGAAACTCGTTGTCGGCATCAATAGCATCAATGAAAGGCTGCACCTTTTCTCTGTGCGATAAAATATTATCAGCTGTAATCATAGCTTTCGGTGTGAGATGGGGTTTTACAAGTTCAAAATACTTAACATATTCTCTTTTATTTGCATCTATAAAAACGAAATCGAATTTTTTTTTTTTTTTATATGATTCAATAATGTCACAAGCAGCCCCCCTGAGCGGCTTTACAATATCGATAACCCCGCATTTTTTAAAATTTTCAATAGCTATACTCTGGCGTTTTTCATAAAATTCTATTGTGGTTAGCCTGCCGCCTGTAGCTTTTAGGGCTTTTGCCAGCCATAAGCCCGAATAGCCGTTTGAAGTTCCTATTTCCAGCACACTTTTTGCATTCATCATTTTTATAAACATATTTAATAGGACGGCTGTTTGCCTGGGGATATTCCAAAAATCTTTTTGAGTTTTCTCCAGTTCAGCCATAGTGCCGGAAGTTATTTTATCAAAAATTACATCCACACCAATGTCTCCTACTCAAACAATTCAACCTTATCGGTTATAATAACGTCTTTTATAGGAACATTAACATAATAGGTTTTAATTAATTTTCCTTTTGCAAGATCAACTATTGAATATGCATTTTTTTTCAAATCCGTAACAACACAAAAATTTGAATCATCAATTCTGTGCATTCCGGCGGAAAAACCGTCTGTATTAAGTTCTATTTTGCCGGTTATACCGTTATTTTTTGTGTTAATTTGTTGAATTACATTATTTTGAGCTCCGAGGACATAAAGAGTTTTATCATACAGCAGCATCGCGAGCGGCTTATTTACAGTTGTAAATTCGGTAATCAGCCCCAGAGTTGTATAGTCAATTACCGCAATACGGCTTTTTGTACGGCTTGCTATATAAAGTTTATTATCCGTAAAGGCAAGAGCTGAGACATTCGGGAAAATACCTATGTCTTTAAGTTCGTAACCATTTTTAAGCTCAATTGCCCAGATTTCATTCTTGAGTTTGTCAACATAAAAAAGCTTATCATCTTTCAACAGCATATTTTCACAATAGCCGTTAATTTTAATTTTTTGGATTAATGACATTGTGTTTAAATCCAGAACAAATATAGTTGAAGCTGACGGAGATGCTATATAAGCTTTCCCGTTCTCTTCATCAATAAGTATTTCTTCAGGATTTGAAGTCAAATTAACCTGCTTTATAAATCTTGAATCTGCGACGGATACAATATCTGCAAAAGGCCTGTCATATGTTGTAACGATTAAAAATTTACCGCCGCCGGCAGCCTTTACATCTATCGGAATAGATTTTTGAGCTAACGAATACAGAGGAACCGCTTTTGCCGGTTCTAAAACCTGAATATTTTTGGAATAGTTAGTTGTAATAAACAAAATTTTATTTTTTAACTGAGAAATTAATACCTGCGGAACAGTCGGTTCGCTCTCGGAAAGAAAATCTTCATAAGAATCTTTATTTTCAACTCTTATAATATCTTCACTTTTTGTATCAATTTTTAAGTTTCCAATTATTCCTTTTATATTTTCAGGAATAATCAATCCGCTGGGAACCAGCATATCCTGTGGAAGCAAACCTGTCCTCACCTGCAGGGGAGGATTTACCATATGCAATACGGTTCTGTGTCCCTCTCCGTCAGACAAAACCTTTAAGAGTACAAAATCATTATTAAATATTATAACATCCGGTTCTTGCTTAAAGCTTTGATTTGCTGGATGAGATTCTTTTATTTTTAACTCTGTAATATCAGAAAATAATGCGGGATACAAAGGCAGATAAATTGTATTATCGGGAAGAATTATAACCCCGTCAAAACGAATATCGGCCTGCGGGAAAGTCTGCAAGATATAGTCTTTAACTTCCGCAGGAATCTTCGCGGCAAAGACATTTGTGCAGCCGATTAGTAAGACTAACAATATAAATAAAAACTTCCGCATCTTCTCTCCGATGATATTTTTAACTCTAATATTCTACCATAATCCGCTTTATTTAAAAACACCTTTTAAGCGTTCTTTAACAGATTCCTTTGCCTTTCGTCCGGCCTGAATTTCATAGAGTTTCTGATAGAGCATTTTTTCTTCATTGGAAATATGCGTCGGAGTTTTTATACCTATAACAACAACATGGTCACCGCGAAGAGACGGTTTTGATAAATCCGGAACTCCTGCACCTTTCACTTTTACGACTTCTCCATGCTGGATTCCTGCAGGTATAGAAATATTCCTATCTCCGTCGAGAGTTTTTATTGTAACCGTATCGCCCAATACAGCCTGCGCCGGCGTAATATCAAGTTTTGTGAACACATTTATTCCGTCGCGTTTATAATAAATCGAAGGATTTACATGTATTACGATATACAAATCCCCTGCAACTCCGCCGTTTGTTCCAGCATCACCTTCGTGAGAAAGTCTCATTTTGGAGCCGTTGTCAACACCCGCAGGGATTTTAACTTCAATTTTCTTTTCAACCGTATTGCGTCCTTCTCCATGACAATCTGGACAAGGATCTGAAATTACACTTCCCTTACCGTGGCAATGGGGGCAGGTTACTATCTGCGTAAAATGCCCAAGAACTGTTCTTGTTGTCTGCTGTATTCTGCCAGAGCCGCCGCAAGTTTTACAGGTAACAGGTTTAGCGCCCTCTTTTGCTCCGGTGCCGTTACATGATTTGCAGGTTTCCAAATGATCAATAGTTATTTCTTTATTTAGCCCAAAAACAGCTTCTTCAAACTCCAGTTCAATATCGAGTCTCAAATCATCACCGCGTTTCGGCGCATTTGGGTCACGCCTGCCCGAATTCCCGCCGAATCCGAATCCGCCGAAGAATGAATTAAAAATTTCATCCAAATCACCAAAACCTCCGGCAAACGGGCCTTGTGTGTTAAAACCGGCGTTTGCAAGACCGTCTTCGCCAAAACGGTCATAAGTTGAACGTTTTTCATCGTCCATTAAAACTTCGTAGGCTTTACCCAGTTCTTTAAATTTTGATTCCGCTTCCGGAGACTTATTTACATCCGGATGCCATTTTCTCGCCATCTTTCTAAAAGCACTTTTTATTTCATCTTTTGTGGCGTTTCGGCTTACGCCCAGTATTTCATAATAATCACTCATCGCTATTTTCTATTCCTGTACCGCTACATTAACTAAGGACGGGCGTAAAACCTTATCTCCCAATTTATAACCTTTTTGGAGTTCAGCTATTATAGTATGTTCCGGCATTTCCGAAGTCGGAGTCTGCATAACAGCTTCGTGAAAATTCGGATCAAAAGTTTCACCTTCGGCTTTTATAACTTCTAAGCCGGCTTTGTTTAAAACATCCGTAAAGTTTTTATATGCCAGATTATAGCATTCTTTTACCTTTTCACAGTCTTCAACCGTTTCTATTGCTTTCATACCCCGTTCAAAATTATCAAGAACTTCTATCATCTTCTTCAAAGTATTTTCTGCTCCGTATTTCAAAAGAGCTTCTTTTTCCTGTTCCTGGCGCTTTCGATAATTTTCAAAATCCGCCGCTAATCTTATGTATTGATTATTCAGCTGTTCATATTTTTCCTGAAGAGGATTTCTTTCCTCTTCTTCATTATTTTCAGAAGCTTCGGCATCTGCTTCTTCACTTATCACTTCTGTATTATTTTCGGGTAGTTTATCTTCTTCCGTATTTTCCCCGATATTTACATCATTTTCATTATTATCACTAACCCCTTTAAATGGATTTTTCATGATTTTCCCCCTTATTAAATATTATATATGATAATTATAAGGTATCAAATTATATAAATACAGAAAGTTTATTTTTTTTTAACAATTAGAATCTAAAATGCGGCCTCTCTTTGAAGAGAGGCCGCATTGAATAAGATTTATTCGTTTTTCCCGAATATTTTTTCTGCAAGAGCTTTGAGTTTCTCAAAGTCATAGCCTGAGGTTATAGAACCATCAAAAACATCATTGTTTTTATCTGTATCATACTCTGCTATATCTTTTTCATAGCTAATATCTGCTCCATCAAAAGTGCTGCCATCCGGTCTTTTATTAGGACTTGTATCATGAGATATTAAAATTTTCGATATTTCTCCTTCTGAATTATATCTTACTTCTATCCACCTTCCGTCTGGTAATGTGATAGCTTTCCAATCACCCTCTTCATTATGCCCTGATTCAATCTCCGGCTTAGGCTCCATGTTTGCGACTTCCGCAAGGAATCGGTTTGCGTCATCAAAAACTTTCTGGGCTTTAGGGAGTTCTGTTTTATTATATTCTTCTACTTCCGCTGTTTCTTCATTTACGGCTGCGATGTCCTCATCTATTTTATTCTGTTCCGATTGCCTGATATCAGCTGAAACTTTGTTGACCTCTTCTTTGATTTCTTCTAATGACCAGTTAGCGGCATATTCTTTATAAAATTCACTTAATGATATACGTTCTTCTCCTTCACCGGCTCCCCAGCCATATTCATCACCTTTTAGCCCAAGCGGTGTAAGAACGTATTTTATGACTTCGTCTTTATCAAAACCGTAACCCATTGCATCAACTCCGTCTATAATATCTACGAGATTAGGAATCTTTTCAAGGACATAGACTACATTATCTTTGTTAATGAGCTTGAGTGCATTTTCCATATTATCAACATCTCTTGGCAAGAAGGGGAATTTTATCTTGCTGTAGGCTTCAAGTATTTTATTTGCAACTTCTTCACCTTCATTCATAGCTTTAACAATATTATCGACTTCCTCTTTATTAGCCGGAGACTTTGATTCAACTTCTTTTTTAGGCACTGTTACTTTTACGTTGTTATAATCAGCTTGAATTTGTTCTTCTTTTTTATTAACCGGAGAATTTACTGTTCCAGTTTCGCCGCTTCCTGCGGGATTTGCTTTATTACCTTCTCCTTCAACGGCTTCACTTCCCGAAGCTGCCGCTGCACCTTCAGGGGATTTTATGCCGCCAGCCCATTCTTGTGCAAGAACTTCTACATTTTTACCGGCTTTTTTTGCTTCTCTGACTACATACGTAGTAATAGAATTCATTGCAGATACGACATCAATGGATTCTTTAATCTTTTTTCCGCCTTTATCTTCTACAAATTCATTCCATATAGAGGCATTGATTTTACCGTCTTTTGTACCATCTGCAGCATCAAGTTTTTGAGCAATTTGTCCTGCTGAAGTACTATTCAATAATGGATTTACGTCTGTCATACACTTACTCCTTTTTTATTAATTGACATCTTACTTTTTGTTACATTCAATGTAACAAAATACCATTTGTGTTACATTGACACTTATATTTACGGCATTCTTTCAGAAAACTTTAGCTTTTTCGGCTGTTTTGTTGCAAAAATTTACACAATTGCTCCTTTTCTTTTTTTATCACCACTTTCTTGTGTCGACAAGAAAGTGGTACAAGTTTCATAACTGTCTTATAAACACTGTCATTCTGAAAGTGCAGAAAAATTAATTTATTAAAAACAGTTAATTTTTCGCACTGTTCAGAATCTTATAAAACGGGCATTAGGCATAGGTTTGGGTAAGATCCTGAACAGCTTGAAAAACTTCATATTCATTCGTTTTTCTAATCTTTCAGGATGACATAAAATAATACATACCCATATGAAAGACAATGCGCCGCGAGCGTGCAGTGAAACTGCGATAGCGAGCGAAATAGAGCGGGCTTGTCCGCATGCTGAAAATGCCCGTAAGGGCATAGAAAACAATTGCGTATTTTCTCTTTCTTTCCGTCTGTTTCTTTCTCTTTTTTGCGAATTAAAAGAGAAAGAAACAGACAAGCAAAAATGCTTATTGTGCTTATATTAGAGGTGAATTTTTACCCTCTAATGTAACACAAATGGTATTGTGTTACATTAACTTCACTTTACATTTTGTAATAATAGG
>CALUPJ010000017.1 GCA_944322555.1 Candidatus Gastranaerophilales bacterium
CGGTATTCATTGTAAAGGAGCTGCAAAAGAAACTGCTCCGCTATGCAGCGGAGCAAGGGATAATATCAGGTGCAATTTTCATTACAAAAACGGGCAGACCGATGAGCCGCACGAACATTTGGCGGGAGATGAAAAATCTTTGCAAAGAAGCAAATGTCAACCCACAGAAGGTATTTCCCCATAACCTGCGGCATTTGTTTGCAAGGGTGTTTTACGGCGTTGAAAAAGACATTGCAAAGCTCGCCGATATTTTAGGCCACAGCAGTATCAACACAACCCGCATGTATATGATCTCAACGGGCAATGAACACCGCAGACGGATGGAAAATATGCGGCTGATTCTATAAAAAACCACCGTAAAAACGGCGGCTGCGTACATAATGTAGTTTATGTTGTAAACCGGGTATCGAAATACCTATGGAAGCTATGACAATAAAATTACTGTGCTAAAAAATTGAGCGCAAAAGTCCAAGCCTTATGTGTTTTCTAAAAAAGAAAATGCCCAAGGCTTATTTGTGCTGTAAATTTTTTGACAAATTCCTGATAAATCATACTTTTCTCATCTGAAATCGTTGCTTTCTTAGATGTTGTGTGCTAAAATAAAATTGATATTGGTGTATCCATTTATAAAACTTACAACATAAACTACATTATGTTGTTAAATAAATTTGGCGGGAGGAATTTTAAAATGGCACTTGTAACGGAAGAGATTGAAAGAAAAGAAGATAAGTACATTGTATATTATGATGAAAACGCCCAATTTGGCAGCAACTCTGGTATTTCTGGTGTTTATGTGAAAATACATAAACAGGGCTGTCCTCATCATACAAAGGAGGCGAAAAGGCATTCGGGCGAGCGAATTCCTTGCTTAACATTTGATGAAGCTTATAAATGCGCCAGTGAAAAGGCAACTAAAGGCCAATTATTACCAAGATCTTTTTGCAAACACTGTTTAAAAGAGTTTTTCAAATAAAAGGGGAGCGAATTTATGTATTGTAAAAAATGTAGCTCATCAATAGACGATGATTCTGCTTTTTGTCAGAAGTGCGGCGAAAAGCAAGAACGCGAGATCATTAACCCAATAAATAAAGCAGCTCACAAGCCTGAAAAATCCCCAAAATGGGTGTTCCCTATTACTATATTGCTATATTTTCTGTGTAGTAATATTACAGGAAATATTATTTCTTTAATATTCCCCGGAGCGTCTCCCGAATTAAGATCGGCAGGAAGTACTACTTCTTTAATATTTGCCGCATTAGGTTTGGTTGTAACCTTACTTCTGTGTTTATTTAAGTGCATCAAACCGAGAAATTTAACTTCAAATGCAGTATGCATACCAATAGCTGTTTTGCTATTGGAAGGTGTGAAAATTTTTGGATTTTTGATCGGTAGTAATTTTGCACAAAATTTAGGAATGAGTAACCTTATTGCATGGCATTCCGCAACGATTCTTTGTCTAACAACAGAAAATTTATATGGTATGAATACGCTGTGGCTTTGGGGTCTTTTCATCTTTTTTTTGGTTCTTTATTCCAACGCTACGAAATTCAAAAAAATTCATCACCTAATTATTGGTGTAATCCTTGTAGCATGGTCATTCATTCACACATTTGTTACATTAAGCAGAATACCTGCAATAATAGAACAGGATCCATCCATTGGCGTCGAAACCTTTAGTATGCTTCGCATTTTATGTAACTCCTACTTCGCTTGGATGTCTTTACGCCAATTCATAGCCTATTTCTTTATTTATTTGGCAGGAACCAAACGCTTGGGAGCAGGTGGAATACTTATCTTCTCTACAGCTGTTGCAACAGGAAGTATATTGCTTTTTTTGATTTGTTTTTTCATTTTGAATCTTAAAGAAGCGTCTGTCAGTGCATTCTCTTTCGGATATTTGTTCGGATTAATTATCTTATTGGCAGCGTTGGTTAGAGGAAAAACAAAAGAGAAGCGCGGCGAAAAACAAACTGACACTTTCGATGTATCGATGGTGGATAATTCTTAATCTTCCGAAACTGACAAAATCCAATGTTGTATGTGATAAAACCAGATTTAAAGCTTCCTCCGGTAGGCTGTAAAGTAAAAGTCACGTCAAAAAAATACAAAAGGGAAAGAATATTTTTCTGCAATAGGACTTTACAGAGCTGATGGCACACCAATGCCAAAAGTAAAAATGTATGCGCTTGATAGTACTTATTTTAGAAGTAAAAAAGCTGGTGAATTTATGTATTGTAAAAAATGCGGCGCACAAATAAACGACGGTTCTGCTTTTTGTCAGAAGTGCGGGACAAAACAGTCTATCATTACGGCGAGTAGGGAAACGAAGGAATATTCCGAAGAAAAAGAAATAATCGCGCAAGAAGATCAAGAAAGCCCATATGTAGAAGATGGTTCTACAATCGTTATTAGTAAAGAATCACAAGGCGATACTAAAAAAGCAAAAAATAAAAAACTGAAAATAGCTTTTATAATAGTGTTCATTGCATTTATTGTAACAACCGAAATTCTTTGCTTTTATACACAAGGATTAAAGAATAATATTTTAATTACATTGGCGTCATGTGTTCTTCCTGCTGCTGTTGGAATTGGATTTAATTCACTTGGAAATGCTTTTAAAAACCGTAATGGTATGCAAAGATTTTTGCATATATTTGGCAGTGTATTTCATTGTCTTTGTCCTATTATTTTGATGTTTACTTTCTATTATACTTTCCACAACATTACCCGTTCTGCGGCAATTATCCTTGCGCTTTCTTTAAGCTTTTTTGGGTATATTCCAGCACACTATAATAGAAACGATTCCCTTATGGAAAATAACATTTTAGGTGTGATTAATTTATTTTCTGCCATATTTATGTGGAGTTTTGTTATTTCTTATTTGGGTAATGTGGAGGCGCTGAGGTATGCTTTGTCGGTGGCACAGAGTTCTTGGCAGTTTGAAGGATTTGGACCATTATTATTTAAGGTAGGGATTGTTCTTATGCTGATTCAAGCACTTAAGTTAATCGCAGAGGAAATTGAATATAACACTTGCAAAGAAAAAGACTAAAAGGAAAGAAGTTATGTATACCGTATATTATGATAAAAACGCCAAATAT
>CALUPJ010000018.1 GCA_944322555.1 Candidatus Gastranaerophilales bacterium
CTTTTTTTTTTTTTTTTAAATGACGAAGTGTCCAAAAAATCACAATCGGTGGTTTGGGAGTGTGCTGATTGCGTTTTCTCATATATTTTTTTTTTTTCCGTAGAGATTTGTCCGGTGTGCAAACATCCTAAAAGCTACTTTATGGTAAAAGCAAAGAATTATTAAAAAAAAGAGGCTATGCCTCTTTTTTTTGAGCATTTTCGTATCTCTTTTTCGTAAAGTGTACTGTCATTCCGGCGACGAAAAATCCCATTACACCTATTGCAAACAGGTACGGAAGCCCTTTTATCATGATTTTTTGTTTAACAAGTGATTTATACTCATTTTCAATAGAAGTATTTCTTTTTTTTGCAAGTTCTTCCGCCAGATTTTTCAGTTCATCAAATTTGGGAACTTTTAAATCTTTTCCTATTAAATCTTTGCATTTACCCATTTTTAGTAAAAGTTTAGTAAATCCTTTTTCAACCAATTCGCTCCCGGTAATAACATATAGTGCTACAAGAGGAAATCTTGTTGCGGTCTCTTTTAAATTCTCCTTTCCTCTGTCTGCCGATGCTCCGAAGTATCCGGCACCGCCAGTCAGTACACAGGTTGTAAGCTGCCCTTTGCTTAAGCATAACTTGCCGTTTTCACTTGCAAAATCCATGCAAAAATATTTGTTTACAAAATTCTTGGCTTTGGGGGATTTTTTGAAGAGTTTATTTCCCGGGGCTACAACAAACTCCGAAATATTTTGAAGGATTTTGGAGTTCTTACCTTTCGTTGCAAGAAGTGCGGCGAGTCCCAAACAACCTGCATATAATCCTCCTGCAATTCCTATGTGTTTTTTTGCACTTTTTCTTACTTTATCCTGATGCTTAAGGTCCTCTTGCCTGTCTTCCAAAGAGGCAATATTTCTAAAATCACTTTTCTTGAAGAGTTTTAGTGTCATAAGATTTTTTATATAATTCAGTGAAAATTCTGTTAGCGGTATAAGCATTGCTGCAAGTGCGATAGCTGCCTTAACAGGTAATACTTTTTTGTTATTTTTCCCTCCTTTTTCAAGGAGTTCAACTCCTGTTGTTGCGACCTCTTTTTTTAAATTTTTATCAAGTCCTTTGGAAAAAATTTTTCTTGAAACTTTTTCGCCCAAAACGGCGGGAACGAGGTAAATAAGGGTTTCTTCCGAAGTCTCAAGAAAAGTATTTTCGGTTAAGTCGGCTAAACTGCGTGAAAAAACTGCTTTTGGAATTAAACAGGTCGATACGTCCTGTATAAAACGGGACGTTGAAAGCCCTGACGCTTGTTCCTGGTGCCGTACAAATTTTGCGGCAGGCTTGAGGCTTTTGGGTAATTTGTTAATTAAATTGTCGTTGTTAACTTTTGTCATGACGTCTGTATTCCTAAAACTTGTGAAACTTGAAAATTGCCTGACCCCGGCGGTTTTGTTTACAATCGTTAACACAAGTAAATAGAGAGCAGACAAAACCGTTTGAGGTTTTAACTACCCAAAATTTAAACAGAACAGTGAAATATTCGGGCAGTTAAACCGACCGACGCCACCAACTTCTGTTTAAATATACGATTGAGTTATTTTTCATAAAATCTTTCCTTGTATCGATATATCGATACAAGGAAAGTATAACGTACATATTAAAGTTTGTCAAGCTATTAGTATCTTTATTGCTTCAATTGCGGTTTTTATTGCGGAATCCGTGTCATGTACCACAGGATTTTCCATACCGAGTTTCTCTCTCTCCTGGTTTGCGACTACGAGAAAAATTGAGCCGACTTTGACTTTCAGATAGCTGCCTACCGTAAACAGTGCCGCCGATTCCATTTCGGAAGCCAGACATCCGAGTTTCAGCCAGGCATTCCATTTATTATTAAGTTCATAGCTTACGGGCATTAAATCGGGACTGTGCTGCCCGTAAAACGAGTCTTTACATTCCACTACACCGACGTGATAAGGCATATTGAGTTTTTTTGAAGCTTCTATCAAAGAAGTTACGATATCATAATTTGCAACGGCAGGGAATTCTATCGGGGCATATTCTTTACTTGTTCCTTCCATCCTGATTGCTCCGGTTGCGATTACCAAATCACCGCTTTTGACGTCCAAATCCATTCCGCCGCAGGTTCCGACTCTTATAAAGTATTTGCCTCCCACTTTAACAAGTTCTTCCAAGGCGATTGCTGCGGAGGGACCGCCGATTCCGGTAGATGTTACACTTACCTTAACCCCGTTCAGATATCCTGTATAGGTCGTAAATTCACGCCTATCTGCCACAAGTTCGGCATTATCAAAGTATTCTGCAATTTTTTCACACCTCTTCGGGTCACCGGGTAAAATTACATACTCGCCAATGTCTCCTTCTCTTAAACCAATATGATACTGTGTTCCGTCCGTTGAATATTTCATACAAATCTCCTTATCAGAAAAACTTATCTTAACAATAACACAAAAAACTGTCAATTAAGCTATACATGCCACTCGATATTTTAGTTTTGTTTGTAATAAAATAAAGAAACCGGAGGAAAAATGAAAAAGGTATATATAGAAACATTAGGCTGCCAGATGAATAAATCAGACGCGGAGCGTATGTACGGAATGCTTGAACATTGCGGTTATACGCAGACAGAGAACCCGAAAGAAGCGGATATGCTTATAATAAATACCTGCTCTATAAGACAATTGTCTGAAGATAAGGCATACAGTGCTATCGGGGTTTGGGGAAAATGGAAGAAGAATAAGCCTGATTTGAAGATAGTATTTGCCGGATGTGTTGCTCAACAGGCGGGGGTAAATATATTAAAAAGGGCTCCTTATGTTGATTTGGTGCTTGGTACGCAAAGACTTTACGAGCTTCCTAATCTTGTCAAAAAAATTGAAGCCGGAGAGCGGGTTGTTTCAACCGAAGAGAAACCTTATGAAGAAAGTGATATCCAAATTAATCGTGCAAAAAGTGTTAATGCATGGGTTCCGATTATGGAAGGGTGTAATAATTTCTGTTCTTATTGTATTGTTCCATATACCCGCGGGCGTGAACGTTCAAGAAAACCGGAGCTTATATTAAATGAAGTAAAAAAAGCTCTGAAGGAAGGGTTTAAAGAGATTACACTTCTCGGGCAAAATGTTGACAGCTACGGGAAATGGCTTACTGAAAAAACGGAAGAAAATCCCTGGGGTTATACAAAGGATGAAAACGGTAATGTTATTAATCTGGCCTGGCTTTTAAGAAAAGTAAATGCACTTGAAGGTAAATTCAGAATCCGCTTTGTAACATCTTATCCGACAGATATTACGGAAGAGCTTATTGATACAGTGATAGAGCTTGATAAAGTCTGCGAGTATTTTCATATTCCGATGCAGTCGGGCGATGATTATGTCTTAAAGAAAATGAACAGAAGATATGATTATGCAACTTATAAAAAAATATGCGATAATATCCGCTCAAGAATACCGGATGTAACGATAACAAGTGATTTTATTGCGGGTTTCCCGGGTGAGACGGAAGAACAATTCCAAAATACCTTGAAAGCAATGACCGAATTAGAGCTGGATTATTCAAATACTGCGGCATATTCACCCAGAGAAAGAACCGTTGCCGCAAAATGGGTTGATTTATATATTCCGGAGGATGTTAAAACAGACAGACTTGCAAGGCTTAATGAACATAACCGTGAATGCTGTCTAAAATCTAATCAAAAATACATCGGACGGGAAATGGAAGTTTTGGTTGAGAAGCTGGAGAATCATGACGGGCAAAGCATTATAACAGGACGTACACGAAATAACAAGATTGTTCATATTCCTTATGACAAAGATATCACAGGAGAGTTTATTAATGTAAAAATAACCTCCGCCCGCACATGGTATTTGAGAGGTGAAATAATAAATTAAAACCAAGCACCAGACTGGGTGCGGTCACTACCCTTAATTATATAGGTAGACTCTTGAAATTATTAAAGAATTTGGTTTATACAGTTCAGGTAGCATAAAAACTCAAGCATAAATGTCCAGTAAGGAGAATTTTTGCACCCTATAATAGCAGATCAGGCATTGCCTGACAAAAACTATTCTAAATTCAAACTCTTAATATGGTATTTATCATCAAAATTACACCAAGCTACTGGCTAAAAACCCCCAATAAATATCTAAAAAAAGCGGGTTTCATCCGTCATACATTCTCACTATGTCATCCTGAAAGATTAGAAAAACAAACTTAAGTGTAGTTTTTCAATCTGTTCAGGATCTTACCAAAACCTAAATATAATATCTGGTTTGTAAGATTCTGAACAGTTCGAAAAATTAACCGTTTTAAATAAATTAATTTTTCTGCACTTTCAGAATGACAGAATTTTTAAATTTATTCGGGACAACAGTGGAACCAAGTTCAGCATGACAAAAAATATAATTGTTAGTAGTTTAAGTTCCGAGTTTTACGTCTTTCAAGGGGAGGGGTAAATATAATTGTTAGTTAATGTCGGGCATTGCCCGATATTACTGCATTACTTAAAATGTTATTTCTTTACGATTTTTGCAATAAAATCTTTTAAGGTTTGAGGGAAATTCAGCAACGCTTCACGCATAGCTTTTTCTTGAATTTCAGCTTTTGGTCTGTTTTTGTTAATAAATTTTTCAGGGATTTCAAAAGCTGCCTTGTCTAAAATTTTAAGAGCCTTTTTCTTGCCTCCTTTAAACGCAGGTGCTTGTGTTTGCGGAGTTACTATCGGATTAATTGTTGTCATAATCTGTACGTCCTTTCATAAAAATTTGTTATAATCGTTTGTTCTACACATAAGTATAAAAACATTTAATAACAGAAAATTGCTTAATTTTTGAAGCGAAGCGTTTATTTTTTTTATTTTTTTATTTTTGATTTTACAGGGTTTTAGCCTCTAAACTCGTGTTTACAAAAATTAATATTTAT
>CALUPJ010000019.1 GCA_944322555.1 Candidatus Gastranaerophilales bacterium
GAATCTATTGAACATCTGGCAAGTTTTGTTCACTTGCTGCCTAAAGATAAGTTCAGGAGTTATTACAGCAGATTGGCGGAAATAGATAATGAAGCATTGCAGGATAGAATGATATACAAACTTCCGAATGTAACTAACGAAAATGACTTTTTTGCAAGAAGAAAAATTGCGGAAAAACTGCAGAACAGTTATTTGAAAGAGAAATTTCTAAAATCTTGTTCTATCTTGCCGGAAGGACAGTTAGAAAAATTGAAGGAAATATTAAGTAATAATGCAATGAAAACATTAAAACATATTTAGGGATTTATATTGCAATTTACATAAAAAACTAAAATTGCCGCTTTGAAACAGCAGTCTCCGTCCTTATCACCGGCAAGATTTTGTAATGGGTTCGGAATGAGATTATAGCTATATTTCGAGCATATTTGGCGTAAATGGTATATAAGTTCCTATATTTAATTGTTGCCTAAACCATTATTTTATATTAATATAAAATAATGGTTTTATTTAATGTGTTAATAATAGCATTTTTGCTGTTTTTAAACGGTTTTTTTGTAGCTGCGGAGTTTGCACTGGTAGGAGTTCGTAAAACACGGATACAGCAGCTTTCAAATGAGGGGAATTTTGATGCAAAACTTGCGCTGGATGCCGTTAAAAATATTGACAGATATATTGCGGCTGTTCAGCTTGGTATAACGATTGCAAGTCTTGGAATCGGCTGGGTTGGCGAATCTACAATTGCACGCTTAATTCATCCGATGTTTAAGTTTTTATCGGGTTCTGCGGATACGATAGCAACACATACGGTTTCCGTAACAATAGCGTTTGCACTTATTACGGTGCTGCATGTGGTTATCGGAGAATTGATGCCGAAATCTATTGCACTGCAGTTCCCCGAAAAAACAACTCTCTGGGTTGCAAAGCCAATGTTTGTTGTGACAAAAGTTTTTGCTCCAATGATTTTTTTACTGAACGGACTTGGTAATTTTCTTTTATGTCTGTGCAGGATTGAACCTGCAAATTCTCATCACATGGTTCACACGACGGAAGAACTGAATATGCTTATAGATGCAAGTTTTAAGGGTGGTGTTTTAAACGAAAAAGAAGCTGAAATTTTGCAGAATGTTTTTAAATTTTCGGATTTAACGGCTGTAGAGGTTATGATACCCAGAACGGATATGGTTTGTGTACCGTCTGATGCGACAGTGGATGAAATTAATAGTATAATAATAGAAAATCAATATACAAGATATCCGGTTTATGAAGGTACTTTGGATAAAATTTTGGGCTTTTTGCATATTAAAGATATTTATCCGAAGATTGTAAAAAATGAAGCATTTTCTATACCATCTTTGCTGCGAGAGGTGCTGTTTGTACCGGAAACTATGGAAGTTGAAAATCTTGCCTTGGAGTTTCAGAAAAGAAAAGCTCAAATTGCCGTGGTAATTGATGAATTTGGCGGGACAAGCGGACTTATAACGCATGAGGATGTAATGGAAGAAATTTTGGGCGAAGTTCAGGATGAGTTTGATGATGATGAGGAAGCTGAAATAAAACAGCTTGAGCAAGGTGCATATGAAGTTTGCGGAAAAATGCGAATGGATGATTTCTGTGAATTTTTTAATGTTGTTCTGTCTGATGAGGATGTTAATACTATAGGCGGTTATTTTATGAAAAATCTCGGACGTATTGCATCAGAAAAAGATGAAATAAAGGATGATTTTTTCATATTTTGTGTTACAAAGGCAGATTCCGGCAGGATTATAAAACTACGCATTGAGAGAAGGGCGGATTAGGAATTTTATTGCGTTTCCTGCGATATGCCGTTCCATTGCATATTCTACTTTATTTAGCGGAAGTTCTTCTGTTATAAGTTTTTCAACTTCAATTTCGCCGGAGGCAATCAGGTCAAGAGCCTGTCTGAAGTATTTTGGGGTATGGTGGAAAACGCTCATCAGGCGGATATCTCCGTAATGCATTTTAGTTGTGTCAATACTTACTTTTGAGCCGGATTTACACCCTCCGAAGAAGTGTACCGTGCCGCCGGGGCGTACGCATGAGAATACCAGTTCCCAAATTTCCGGCATACCGACACATTCAATGGCAACATCCAGTCCCTTTTTCTCGTCAGAAAAATCTTTGAAGATTTTTTCAGGATTAGAATATTTTTTCAAATCGACAATCTCATCGGCATGAGCAAAATCTTCCGCTAATTTAAGTTTTATAGGGTTTCTGCCTGCTACGATTACTCTTGCGCCTTTAAGTTTGCATAGTCTTGCAAACATTAAACCTATAGGTCCTATTCCTATAACTCCGACGGTTTGTCCCGGTTTGATTCCCGTTCTTTCAACTCCGTGGACAACATTTGCAAGCGGTTCGGAAAATGCAGCTTTTTCAAAAGGCAGACTCGGCGGAAGGATGAGCGTATTTTTTCTTACAATTCTTTCCGGCACTACGATATATTCTGCATATGCACCGTTTAATAAGTCTAAATTTTCGCAGAGATTATATTCTCCTCGTTTGCAGTAAAAACAATCGCCGCAGGGAGCAGAATTCGCGCATACAACCCTGTCTCCCGATTTAACATTTTTTACTTCGGGCGATACTTTTTCTACGATTCCTGCGAATTCGTGCCCGAAGCCGGAGGGAATATTTTTAATCAAAACAGGATGCCCGCGTCTGTATGTTTTAACATCTGTTCCGCAGGTTAGGGCTGCTTCTATTTTTACAAGTATTTCACCCTTTGACAAAGGTTTAATCATCGTATCCTCATATTTAATATTATGAGGACCGTAAAACAGGACAGCCTTCATTTACTTTATAACCTTCATAATTTCTGCCGTAATATCATCTCCGCCGTATACTACTGCTGATTTAGGCAAAACTATTGTATATCCCATTTCTGTAGCTTTTTTCCCGATAGCTGCAGTTATATTGGCATCGGCAGCTTTCAGTTTGGCGGAATATTCTTTTAGATTGGCTTCTCTTTTTGTTTTTAACTGTTTTTCATATTGGGCTGCAAGAGATTTCTTTTTGTTGGCATCTGTCTGCTTATTAATATCTGCCTGGGCATTTTTTATGAATCTTGCCAATTCTTTGTTTTTAGCTTCCTGGGAATTTCTCAGGGCTTTTACCTGTGAAGAAGCTCCTACAACTTTTTGAATATCAACAACCGCGATTTTCGGTGTGGTTGGTGCGGCGATAACTGCTACAGTAAACATAAAAAGTGTCACAATTGATAATGTGATAATTTTCTTCAATTTCATAAATCAGCCCTTTCTTTTTATCAGAAGTAATATTGTTGATAAGATTATTATACCCGCGGACACAAATATTGCAACAGGCAAACCGAATACATATACAACGCTGTCAAGCCTTATACTTTCTACAATAATTCTTACAACGGAATATAATATCAAATAGATTAATGTTAAATTTCCTTCTTTTTTTATTTTTCCGTTTTTAATAAACAGGAAAATAATTACAAAAATCAAAAAATCAAGAATACTTTCGTATAAAAAAGCAGGATGGAAATAGGTGTAATCCTGATATGGTATAGGTCTGTATTGAGGCGCTATATACAGTTTCCACGGCAGGTTTGTCGGGCCTCCGAAAGCTTCGGAGTTAAAGAAATTTCCCCATCTGCCGATAGCTTGAGCAATAGGCAGTCCTAATGCACATACATCACAGAGTTTGAAAACGGGAATTTTATGTCTTTTTGCAAACAGCCAAAGTCCTGCGGCACCGCCAATCAAGGCGCCGTGTATTGAGATTCCGCCGTGGCGGATTGCAATAATTTCTGTCGGGAATCTCAGGTAAAAATCATAATTCAGCGCACAATAATACAATCTGGCTCCTATGATACCGAAAATTATCAGATATGGAGCCATATCAATTACGGTTTCTTTTTTTAAAGAAAAATATTTTGAACCTGCCCAATCTGAAACTAACACACCCACAGAGATTGCCAGTGCCATAATAACACCGTAATAGTATATATTTATACCGAAAACGGTACACAGAATTTGAGACGGTGAGCTGAACATTATTCTTTCTCTTCTTCGTTTTTTTGTGCTTCACCGAATGAATTAATTTCTGAAATTAATTCTTCTACGGTTTGTCTGTCTTTTGCTTCGGGGTTCATTTCAAGGTATTTGGTAAGATTTTCTGCTGCGGATTTCTTTAATTCGGCAGTCTTTTGTTTATCTTCTTCCGTAATTTCTTTTTTATCTTCCGTAATTTCGGAGATTTCGTC
This sequence comes from Candidatus Gastranaerophilales bacterium, assembly GCA_944322555.1. Lineage (GTDB taxonomy): Bacteria > Cyanobacteriota > Vampirovibrionia > Gastranaerophilales > Gastranaerophilaceae > CAG-196. The sequence goes on from CALUPJ010000019.1 coordinate 4,256, forward strand.
TGCCAAATCACTTTGGGCAAGTCCCAGAGAATAATAAAAATCAGCATAATCCGGTTTAATTTTAATTCCGCCTTCAAAAGCTTCAATGGCTTTATCAAATTTTTTGGCATTAATAGCAGCGATTCCTAAATTATAATAGGTTTCATACATAGTTGCATCCAAATCAAGACTTGCTTGCAGCCTGTTCATTGCAGATTCATAATCGCCTTTTTCCATATATTCCGCAGCTTTATTATTAAGTTCCTGTACTGCGATGTTGTTGATGCAAGCGGTGGAGACAACTGCTATAAACAGTACCGATACAATCATTAAAGCTTTTTTCATATCAACTATATCCTCAAGTTCAAAATTATTTACCAGTTATTCTAATACACATATGTTAAATAATCAAGTTTGTAAATAATAGTGCATTTCTGGTTGAGTTTGTCGATATTTTATAAAAAAAACGTGCTTAATTGCTGTTTTATCTGAAATGACTTAATCGGCTTTTGAATTTAATAATTCTTGTGCAGCTTTTAATTTATCAGAGAAGGTTAATATCATATCTGCATCTTCTGCTGAAACATTAAACAATTCCATAATATCATCTTTTGACATTCCATTTGCCATAATTGCTATATCGGCATTAATACTCTCTCTTGCGGTTATATCATTTTTTTTGTCACTCAATTGAGCCATTGCTAATAAATACGCTGCTGCTTCATCCGGAGATAAAGTCATATCTTTATCTTTGTCAAGGAAGCCTATTTTATTTAAAATTTCTGAAAATTGTGCCATATCTTCAGTATCATATAGCGGATCACTTTCTTCCGGTAAATTCATGGCATTATAATTAGCGAATTTTTTAATTACTTCAAGGGCTTTTTGTTTTGCAACAAGGTTATTATCTCCTTGTGATTCATAAAGTGCAACAAGCTCTGTATAAAACATTTCGTGTGCATCAATTTTTCCATCTCCGCTTATATCCATTGCTTCTACATATTCAGTTCCAAATTGTTTGTATGCTGCTTTAAGTTCCTCGAATGTTTTTGCATCAGAGCAAGCATTGTCATATACTGCACCGTCATTTTCCGTGACCGTTTTTTCAAAGTTTATAAATTTTAATCCTTTTGCATAGTTAATAATTCTGTCTTCCAGACTCAAGCCTCTGGCATCTTTCTCTAAATTATTATTTTTATAGTATTTGGATAGTGCATTATATTTATTTACGATATTATCAAGATCTGATTTTTCTTCAAAAACTAAACCGGCTTTTGCTAAAATATCTTTTACAATTACTGTTTCATTTTTTAAAGTGTTTTGATTTTCATTAACAGGATTTTCCTGCTTGGGATTTTTTACTTCCTGCGAATCGTTACTGTTTTCCATAGCCTTATCAATTTCTGAATTAGAAATCGGCGCATTCAGCCATTCTAACGCAAGTTGTTCTACATTTTTACCGAGCTTTTTTGCCTCTCTTATTACATAAGTTGTAATAGAGTTCAAGGCTGCAGTTACAGAAATAAAATTTTTAACGGTTTTGCCGCCCTTATCTTTGATAAAAGCGTTCCAAATGGAAGCTTCTATCTTATTATCTTTACCGTTTTTATCACGGGCATCAAGTTCTTGAGCTATCATTCCTGCGCTTGTCGTATTTAAAAGCCGGGTTATATCTGTCATAAATGAGTTATCCTTTAATTATTTGTATATTTACATATACGGCTTTTTTTTTGAAAAACTTTAATATTTAAGGAGTGGGATTTACAAAACTTAACAAACTGAGGGGCAGAAAATTTAAAAAACTTATTTTATTAGCACTTTAGCCCCAAAATCTTTTTGGAAACTTACGTTATGTTTAATTTTAGTAAGTGTATTTGTTTTCATATTTTTCATTTTTATAAAATCAGCCATTTTGTTGTAATCGAAAGCATTTTCCCATCTCGCAATAACAACTGTTGCAACACAGTTGCCGATTAAATTAACTGTAGTTCTTCCCATATCAAGGATTTGATCAATACCGAGAAGCACGGCAACACCGATTATAGGAATATTAAAACTTGTCAAAGTCCCGGCAAGAACAATTAAAGAAGCTCTTGGAACTCCTGCAACCCCTTTACTTGTGAGCATAAGGGCAAACATAATAACAAGCTGCTGTTCAAAAGTTAAATGAATGCCGACCAGCTGAGTTGAAAATATTACTGCCATTGCAAGGTATAAAGTTGAACCGTCAAGATTAAATGTATATCCGGTTGGCATTACAAAACCAACAATAGATTTCGGTACCCCGAATTTTTCCATGATAGCCATGGCTTTAGGAAGAGCAGCTTCCGAACTTGCGGTTGTAAATGTTAAAAGTGCAGGTTCCTGAATAGCTTTTATTAATGATCTGACGGAAATTTTTACAATTCTGCATACAATAACCAGTACAATTGCAACAAATACTGCCAAGGCTGTGTATAAAGAAAGAATTATCTTACCGTAATTAAACAGTATTGCAATTCCGTTTGAGCCGACTGTGTATGCTATTGCTCCGAATATACCGATTGGAGCAAAGAACATTACGTATTCCGTAAATTTGAACATAACTGAGGCAACGGAATTTAAAATATCAATAACCGGCTGGGCTTTTTTGCCTACTGCACAAATTGCAAGTGCAAAAAACAGGCAGAATACAACGATTTGCAGCAGGTTCCCTTCCGCCATTGCCTGAAATATACTTGTAGGACAGAGACTTAAGAGCAAATCTCCGAAAGAATTGTGCTGCGTGGTTGAAGCCATTTGTACAATTCTTGTTAAACCTGTGTCATCAGAGGCAATATTTGCAATTCCGATTCCGGGTTTGAAAATATTTGCAAACCCGAGTCCTATAAAAAGAGCCAGAGTAGTAACGACTTCAAAATAAGCAATAGTTTTGATTCCGAGCCTTCCAAGGCTTTTTACGTCGCCGTGTCCGGCAATACCGACAACAAGTGTTGCAAAAAGCAAAGGTGCAATAATCATTTTGACCATTCTTAAAAAGATTTCCGCAAGTACGTGCATTTTAACTGCAAAATCAGGGAATAACCACCCTGCAAGAACGCCTAAGAATAGTGCTGTGAAAATCGCTATAGTTAATCGTGATTGCTTCAAAGTCTTTTCCTTCTTCATAATAATTGGGGAGCAAGATTTTACGGAACCCAATAACCAGATTATACAATAAAAATATTTTTTAAACACCAGAATGCTACGATTTGTTACATGATTGCTTTTTATTTATTGACACAGAGATATGTTCGTCTTACACTTAGGGTACTCTAGTCGAAATTTTCTTGCCGGATTTGACGGCTGGAGGGATGACGTACCCTCGGTAGAGGTTAGTCAAAAGGAGTAAATTTTTGACAATAGGATTTACTCTCTGGATGTAGAAAATAGGTAAAAGGAGAAAAATTATGCCTACAATGAACCAGCTTGTGCGTTCAGAACGTAAAAAGCTAAAAGACAAAACCAAATCGCCGGCTCTTATGAATTGTCCTCAAAGACGCGGCGTATGTACAAGGGTTTACACTACAACCCCTAAAAAACCTAACTCAGCTTTGAGAAAGGTTGCCAGAGTCAGACTTACCAACGGATTTGAAGTAACTTCTTATATTCCCGGTATCGGCCACAACCTTCAGGAACACAGTGTTGTTCTTATCAGAGGCGGAAGGGTTAAAGACCTGCCCGGTGTTAGATATCACATTGTCCGCGGTACTTTAGATACTGCAGGTGTTGCTAACAGAACACAAAGCCGTTCTAAATACGGTGCTAAAAAAGCTAAAGGAGGTAAGAAATAATGTCCAGAAGATCTAAACCGGAAAGAAGAATTCCTGCAGCTGATCCGATTTATAACAGTGTTGATGTTTCTAAATTTATCAATCGTGTCATGAGACGCGGTAAGAAATCACTTGCAGAAAAAATATTCTATTCAACAATTACAAAAGTAGAAGAAAGAACTAATGAAAAAGGCTTGGAAGTTTTCCAAAAAGCTGTAACGAACGCAACTCCTTTATTGGAAGTTAAAGCAAGACGTATCGGCGGTTCAACTTATCAGGTACCTATTGATGTAAAACCTGACAGAGGATTTGCTCTTGCATCTTCCTGGATTATTGCGGCAGCAAAAAACAGAAACGGAAAATCTTTTGTTGAAAAGCTGACGAATGAATTGATTGATGCTTCAAACGGTAATGGTGCAGCTTGCAAAAAGCGTGAAGACACCCACAGAATGGCAGAAGCAAACAAGGCATTTGCTCATTACAGATATTAATATTATTAATATTGATTATATCCTATATTTTGAAAGGGGAACTTTTTTGAATAAAAAGAGTTCCCCTTTTTTATATAAGATTATCGAAATTTTCTGCTAAAACTTTTTGCTCTTTCAAAATGATTTCGACTAATGAACTTATGGTGCGAAGTCCCCGGCACTTATCAAAATTATAGTCGCAATAGCTTTTTACAATTTCCAGCAAATCAATATTTGATGTAATTTGTTCTCCAACCAAAGAGAACTTTTTTGCAAAATCTTCCATAAAAAAAGTATACAAAACTAATTTTGTTTTGTCAAGATAAATCGGAAAATATATTAAAATATTTAGTAAAGTCTATTTGTAAAACCTGTTGTTATTAAAGCAATATTGAATTTATTTGCGGCATTAATAACTTCTGTTGAAGCTTCCGGCAGAATAATCATACTTATTCTTCCTTGTGCCATTGCGTTTATATCATGTATTGTAACCGGAAGGTCCGATGCAAGTACCGCATCCTTTGACATATCACAAGCAAAATCCATAGCGTGCTCGACAATCATTGATTGAAGTCCTTGTAGTACGGCAGATGTTTTTAAATCTTTTGCTATTACAACGGCGCGGGAGTTTGCGTGTTTTGCAATTTTCCAGGCAAATACCGCATCTTCAATTTGTTCAACTGTCGGTTTTACAGCGGATACAACTTTAAAAGTGTCCTTGTTTAACTCATTCAGATTAGGAGTTTGAATAAGTGTTCCTAACGGAGTGACGCGAATTTCTTCAGAAAGATATTTTTTATAATCTTTTAGCGGTGTATTAATTGTTATGTATGCAATATTATGTGATTCAAGGTAATCAACAGCATTTTTTGTAAACCCGGGCGCAGCTATTTTATTTGAATTTTTCAGCATCTTTACAATATCGCTGTTAACTTCTCCTGACAGAACTACTGTGGCATTGATAAATTCTACGGGATTGCCGTCAATTGCTTTAATCATAGCATCTTCAAGAGATTTGCCGAGAGCAACTGCACATACGGCGCTTCCGCTGGTTGTCACCACTGCATTTACATCAAAAAATTCGCTTATTACATCAAGCCCTTTTGCAATACTCATTACATCAAGATATGAAAGATTTGAGCTTGTCTGATAATCAATTGTTTTTTCATTTTTTTCTATGCGGGCACTCTGGAATGAGTTCATACCGCTGATTATTTCCAATTTATCAATATTTATCATTTTATCTCCTTAAAATTTCATTATAAATATGCTGCGGCATTTTAGCCTTTTACCGTTTTATTAAGAGATTTTTTGCTCACTATACTGCCTGCTATTGTCCTATAGGAGCCGTTGTAACCGGAACGGGCGCAAATTGCTGCTGCGGCTCTTCGGTTCTTTCGATTTTAACTTCCACTGTAGGAACTTCTTTTTTCTTTATCGGAGTAAGCGTTTGCTGCAAAAATTCGGAAGGTTTAATAACGGGCTTGTTACTTTCTTCTGCTTCTATAGCTTCTTTTTCAGCTTCTTTAATTTTCTCTTTCTCTTTTTCTTTTTCTTCGAGAACTTTTTTTGCTTCGCTCTGAGGAATGATAGAAACTCCCGGAGCTTTAAACGGATTGAGCATAACTTCCGGATATTCAAAATCGGAATTTCCATACGGCGCAGTAGCGACTGTCATAACATCACGCCATATATGAGCGGGAATTGTTCCACCGTATACTCCCCACATTCTGGAGTTGTCGTCATTGCCAACCCATACTCCGGTTACAACATCCGGGGTATAACCTATAAAATATGCATCTTTATTATCATCGGTGGTTCCGGTTTTGCCTGCTGCAGGTTTGCCGAAGTTTGCAGCTCTTCCTGTTCCGTTGGTAATAACGGTTTTCATAATGGCTGTCATTGTTGCAGCCGTATTTAAATTAAGTACTTTGGTAGATCGGGTTCTCTTCGCTTCGTATAATATTGTTCCGCGGGAGGATTCGATTCTTTCTATGGCATAAGGCTCGACTTTGTAGCCGCCGTTTGCAAATATACCGAAAGCTCTTGTCATTTCAAAGAGTTTTACGCTGTGTGAACCCAAAGAAATTGTGTAATCATAGGGTATAGGTGTTGTAATACCCATAACTCTGGCTAATTGTATTACGGGTCTTACGCCTATTGCATCCATAAGTCTTGCTGTACATACATTTGATGAAACCATTAATGCCGTATACAAAGGTATCGGGCCTCTGTATTTGTTGCTGTCATTATGCGGAGTCCAGTCTCCGACTTTGAACGGCAGGTCATCTATCATATCATTTGGAGAATATCCTTTTTCAATGGCTGCAGTATAAATAAACGGTTTGAATGCGGAACCGGAAGGTCTTGTGGACTGTGTAATTCTGTCATACTGACTCTGACTGTAGTCTTTTCCGCCGGAGTATACAAGAATTCTGCCGTCTATAGGGCTGAATGAAAATACTGCGGCCTGATTTTTCGGTTTTGTCAAACCGGATGCCGACAGATTCTTAAGTATTGCCTCGTTAGCTTTAACCTGAGCTTTGTAATCCAGCGTTGTTATAACTTTGTAGCCGCCGTTAACAATTTCATCTTCCGTAAATCCTAGTTTTTGTAAATCTTTCATTACATAATCGCAGAAATACGGAGCTTTATTCGTCGCATACATTATAGGCATTGTAGAAAGTTTAATTGGAGATTTTTTAGCTGTTTCATAAGTCTCTTTGTCAATGTATTTCATTTTATACATTCTTAACAAAACCTGATTTCTGCGTTTTTCGGCAAGTTTTATGTTATTATACGGAGAATAAACTGATGGTGCCTGCGGAAGTCCTGCTATTAAAGCCATTTCAGGAAGCGTTAACTGGTTTAACTCTTTATTAAAATATATTCTTGCTGCACCTTTAACACCATATGCACCCGAACCCAGATATACATTATTTAAATACATTTCCAAAATTTTGTCTTTGGAAATAGTTTTTTCTATTTGCGCTGCAACTTGAAGTTCTTTGATTTTTCTTGTAAATGTTTTTTCATTGGAAAGGAACAGAATTCTTGAAAGCTGCTGTGTAATCGTGCTCGCACCTTGAACTACGTGTCCGGCAAGTATGTTTGCTACCATGGAGCGTGCGAGTCCCAGTATATCGTATCCCGGATGTGAATAAAAATTCTTGTCCTCAGTTGCAATCAATGCATTTACAAGCTGCTGCGGAACTTCTTTCAATTCAACATTTGAGTATGTATATGCGGCAAATGTCTTGATAACTTCGCCGTCACTCGCACAAAACGTAGTTACTATATTGGGTTTAAGCGTATTCAAATTCTTAATCGGCGGCAGTGAAGCCAGATATAATTTCAAAGCAATCATGCCGGCCAGCATTACGCCGAGTGCAAAAACCAATACAACTGATATTATTCTCAAAAGCGGATTATCTATCGTAACACGTTTGGAGTATCCTCGTTTTCTGTTTTTCGGAATATTATAATTTCCCATTGTCTTTTTCTCTCGATCTTAGTACTATGTTAATATTCTATCAAATAAATATATTAGCGGAGACTTTTTCTAAATAATGTTAAGTTTTTTGACGAATTTAAAAAACGAAATTTTATCATACTTTGTTCCCGAAAAAATGGAGTATAAGATTACCGGTGAGTGTTTGAAATGCGGAAAATGCTGCCGGTATATGTATAGTTTTGACACATATACGACAACTGATTTTAAGATTATGCAGTTTTTGTTTCCCAAGTACAGAAGATTTTATATAAGAGGTAAAGATGAATACGGCAACCTGATTTTTGCCTGCAAATACGTAACGGAAGAAGGCCTCTGTTCGGTTTATGACAAACGGCTCAAAATGTGCCGTAATTATCCCGCAAAGACAATTTCTTATCCCGGGAGACTTCATGCAGGATGCGGGTATAAGGTTGAAGATAAAAGTTTTGAAACATATCTGCAACCTCCTGTTAAGTAATGTAAAGGCGGATATTGACAGATTTTGTAACATCTTATATAGTGTAGTGAATACAATTGATTAGGAGCGGGTATTGTTTACAATCAGATTTATCATGTATGTTCTTTTAACGCGAACAAGTATTTCGCATAATATGCAGTGATGAATTTACTGCTTGTATAAATTATAACTAATACGGGACTTGTAAATTCAGAAGGATACTTCAAGTCTTTATGTTAAAAGGAGGTCATAGTGAAAGTCAATCAAGTTTCGTCAATAAATCCGAAAAGTTATGTTTTTACTGCATTAAATTCAAGTAAAAGTGAATGTACCGTACCTGAAAAAACTTTTGATCTTCAAATTTTGAATAAAAATTATAATCAGGTTTCCGTTAGTTTTTGCGGTACCCGAAATGCGTCGGAATTAGTTAAACAGATTCCTCTGGAGGACAGACTGGCATCATTGTTTCAAAATTTCAGATCGGGAGATTTGATACTAACAGGAGAAGATATTGCAAAGGCGAAAAAAGCCATGTATGAATCGGCAGGTCTGGTAAAGAATGTTATTAAACGTGCGTTTTTTGTTGAAGATGATAAACTGGAGGGGTATTTAGGTTTTGTGAAAAGCGCAACCGGAGATACTGAAGTTATAAATCTGAATCAGTATAATATAAATCTCATATCCGGCGGGAAAAATTATGTGTTAAATGCTAATGATAATTTCTATATTGTGCCGGGTGATGTTCTTGCGCTACAGGGAAATATGCTGAAAATTAAAGAAGAACCGAAAACAGACTTAAGCGGTTTTAGAAAATATTTTACAAAAGCTTTTGATTTTGAGGCGAATGTGAGTCCGGAAATTGAAAGATTGAACAAAAAGTCAATATCTCTTATATCTCCGGATGTGAAAAAAATACCGTCAAAGGTAACGTTTGCAGATGTCGGCGGGCAGGATAAACTGATTAATGAAATGAAAAAGAGTATCATATATCCTATTCGTTATCCGCAGGGGTATGAAAATATAGAAGTCAATCACGGTTTTATTTTGTACGGCCCTCCCGGAACAGGAAAAACTCATATTGCAAGAGCCCTTGCAAATGAAGCTGACGCGAATTTTATAAGTCTTAACGGTTTGGATTTGGAATCAAAATGGGTTGGTGAATCGGAGGCAAACTGGCGGAATCTTTTTGCGGAAGCTAAAGCAAATCAGCCCAGTATAATATTTATAGATGAGTTTGACGCTGTTGCAAGAAGCAGAGCAAGCCATGATGAATATGGGAATAAAGTTGTAAATCAGATTTTGACATTAATGACGGATATTGATAATGAGGCAGATAATGTATTTGTCATAGGCGCTACTAATAACTTTAAGGCATTGGACAGTGCAATTACACGTTCAGGCAGGTTTGGCAAGCATTTGGAAGTTTCGCTTCCAGATTTGGCAGGCACAAAGAAAATTCTTGAAATTCATGCAAAAAATAAACCGCTTGATGATTCTGTTTCTATTGATGAACTTTCAAAGAAACTTTATGAAATGAAAGCCAGCGGGGCAGATATTAAATATATTGTTAATGAAGCACATTCTATCGGATATGAAAGAGCGGGTATCTTTGAAAAAATGGAAAATAAAGCTCTGAAGAATAAAGATATTGAAAATTTTCGAATTACAAATGAAGATATTAATACAGCTCTAAAAACCTTTGCTTTGAGCAGGAATGCAAACGGAAGAAGACCCATAGGATTTACAAATTAAATTTGCAAGCGGAAGTTTTATTAAAAGATTTCGCATAATAAAAATTATATTTTCAGAAACTTATATAAACCTTCAACATCTTTTACAAAAAGCTGCAAAGATTTATTGTGCTCTATATCGGAATAATCCGTATTCATAAATTCTTCAACAATTTTTTCGTAATTATCGCTCAATACGGTTGAAGAGCTGTCAAGGTTTTTAACACAGACCAAACCGGAAGGTTTTGCATTTGAATTATAAATCTCTAAATCGGGACGATATTTTTCAGGATTAAAACGATTTTGAACACGTCACCTGTCCAAAAACGTGTTGTACGGTTTCGTTCCGATGTGATTTTATCTTTAGGTATTGTATCGTGCATAAGTATTATTGCATTTTTCTTACAACATTTTTCAAGATTTATGAAATCTCTCAGAACATAGTCAAACAAATGCATACCGTCAATAAATGCCATATCAATATCTTTTATATCAGGATGTTTTTGAAAAAAGTCATCACTTGTCATCTCAAATATTTCGGTATTTTTATTTATTTTTTCACTTATTTGCGGTTCCGGATCTATCCCTATACAATGGGTTTTTGCTCCTGCAAGCGATAATGAATGCCCGCATCTTATACCTATTTCCAAATATTTATGAGGTTTTAGGCTTTTGTGTATATTTTTTAGAACGTAGTAGTATTCTTGCGGATATTCTTGTGTTTTGCGCATTTTTAAAACTTTATGCAAAACGGATATAATCTTATTCTTCATGCGCTTTATTCAAAATCCTCTTTTTATAAATTTAGTGCTATTATACTACAATAATGCTCTTGATAAAAAATTTAAAATAAAATTCGGAATATGTTGACAATTATTAAATATAAATTAAGCAAAATATAAAAATAACAGTATAAACAACAGGTTCAGCATATGTCAGACAAAAAGAGAGGGAATTTTACATTCCCTCTCTTTTATTGTGTATATTTATTATACTCTTGCTAATTTAGCTTCGCTTTCTAATTGTAATGTAACCGTTGTAATGTCACAAACAGAAGAAGGTCCGAAATATTGAATAGCACCCGGGAATAAATATCTGTCATTAAGAGCCCAGTCTTCTCTGTTTTCTTCCAGTTTCTTGAATACAGGCCCATCAAGCTCTACAAGTGCTTTCTTAATTACAGGTTTCATTTCTCCGTGACGTCTTTCCATATTCATCATCATAGTAAGAGGTACACCGCCTGCAATCCAATCGTTAGCAGGTTCAGTAAGATTTCTTACAGATGATAAATATCCTGTTAAACCGAAGTTAATCAATGCAAAGGCGTTGAAACCTAATGAGTAGCAATAATCAGCATCAAAATTTGAAGGGAATGCACAGCGTCCTTCATATCCGAAGAAATGAGCCTGAGCACTGAATTTACCGATATATTGTCCTTCAAGTTTCATTTCATCCAGCTTTTGAGAAATCATTTCTATCAAAAGTTTTTCGGTTTCAATTTTAGATACCTGAACATTGCCGTGCGGGTCTCTGTCAGCAAGAAGCTGACCTTTGATTATAGCAGGAAGCGAGTTGTAAACTTTTGCATTTTCTTCTGACAATCTGTTTTCTACAATATCAAATTTTTCACGGATTGTAGGTGCATTAACAAAAGCCGGATCGCTTTCCAGTTCTGCCATAATGTCATTCAAGTTTGCAATCATAGACTTCATCTCAGGTATAAATTCAATTAACCCTTCCGGAATAACTGCGATACCGAAGTTTTTACCCATATCGGCGCGCTTAACGATAATATCTACCATATATTCGATGATGGAAGCCAATGACATTTTCTTTTGTTCGACTTCTTCAGAGATCAATGTGATGTTAGGCTGGGTCTGAAGTGCAGCTTCTAAAGCTACATGAGAAGCACTTCTTCCCATAATCTTGATAAAATGCCAGTATTTTTTAGCTGAATTTGCATCTCTTTCAATATTTCCGATAAGTTCTGCATACGTTTTAGTGGCGGTGTCAAATCCGAATGAGATTTCAATTTGTTCATTTTTTAAATCACCGTCAATTGTTTTGGGGCAGCCGATAACCTGAATATCAGCACCGTTGGCAACAAACCATTCAGCAAGAAGTGCTGCGTTTGTATTAGAATCATCCCCGCCGATTATAACTACAGCAGATATATTCAACTTTTGGCAAACACCAAGAGCTTTTTGGAATTGGTCTTCGGTTTCGAGTTTAGTTCTGCCTGAACCTATAATATCAAAACCGCCGGTATTTCTGTAGTCATTAATGAATTCATCATTGAATTCTACATATTTTCCGTCAATAATCCCCGACGGACCGCCGAGAAAACCGTATAATTTATTATTTGAATTAGCTTGTTTTAACGCATCATAAAGACCGGCAATAACGTTATGTCCTCCGGGTGCCTGACCGCCTGACAGTATAACACCGACATTTCTGGCCGGACTTACAACTGATTCGGTTGAAGTTTGGAACGTAACAGTGGGTTTGCCGTAAGTGTTTTTAAACAGATTTTTAATTTCATCCTTATTTGCTACTGCTTCGGTTGCGGAGCCTTCTTGAGCGATAAGGTGATTAATACCGTTTGCCAATGAGTAAGGTAATTTTGGCTGGTATTTAAGTCTTTCGATTTGTAATGGTGATAAATTTGTCATAAAAATTTCTCCTTCTTTTGCTTAGATTATACATGAAACAAAAGAAAAAACACAGTAGGAAATATTGACAATTAAGGGAAGAAGTAATAGAATTCATGTATAAAATAAGGTGTGTGTGATGAAAATTTTCTGCAATTCCGTTCATTTTTTTAGTGAAAATCAACGGTCAAAATTTAGTTTTAAGGGAACTCCCCAAAAAATATACGGAATGGATGTCCGCAATTATCAGGATGCGTTAAAATATTGGGAGGTGTTAAAATCGGCAAAATATCTGGATGCACATTGCAATTCTGCCTATGATAAGTTTATACGTAAAGAGAACTATTCATTTTTAGATAAATTAACTTCTTATTATGATAAATCAAATTTTGTTGAAAAGTTTTGTGATTATACAGGATTTCCGAATTTACGAAATATAAGTGATAAGATTGATTCTGTTTTTAAAAATTGTATGAATCAAATTTCTTATTCTTTAAATCGCAGTAATTATAATTCACCTTATGATATTATTGACTTCGGTTATGATCCGACTTGTTCGCTGGGGTTGAGAAAAGCTTTTCCGGGAAGCGACCTTGATAAGGGATATATAATTATAAGAGGAAATGAATATGAATCCAAAAATGGCGGGCGAGAGTTGGTTGATAATTTTAAGGGAGAGTTATGGGAAAATTTAGACCAGCGAATTGTCAGTTTAAATCATCCGAACACTGAGATTAGTATATATACAAAAAAGCAAATAGAGGATATGCTAAGTTCACTTGATGAAAAAGCTGCTAAAGTCGAAAAAGATTTGTTGGTAAAACAGAGCTTGGGAACTCTTGCCGCTATGGCAGCAGCAAGCCCTTTTATGCTAATTGACGGCGGGGCACTGGCAGGTCTGCTATTAGCCAAATACTTTAAAAAACCATATGTTACCACCGATCCTTATGAAGCGGGAAAGTTTAACAGAAAGCTGGCTTCTAAGATTGTCGGTAAGGATGAAAGAGAAAATGCTAAAAATTTTGCATTTTTTATAGAAATTGTTAGAGCTAATCTTAAAAGAAAGCCTTTCGGAAAAAGCGATTCAATATTTTCCAGAATAAAAGAATCTCCTTTTGCCCAAAATTCAAATGTGACACAGGTCGAAGCCTGGCAAAATAAGATTAATAACGGCTATTTGAAGTCTAAATTACGTAACAGAATGCAGCTTGAATCAGATTTTTATTCAATGTCAACAGATACTAAGTATGATTTAGTCAAGGATGTTATCAAATATGGAACAGACGATCAGGGCAGTAGATTTTCTCAGTATTTCAAAAATGATGATGACATTGCAAACAGGTATGAAAGATTACTGCAAAGCTTAAAATAAAAGAAAGTTTTTGTATGAACAATATCAAAATATCAGCCTTAAATTTACAAGATCCGCTATCATTTAAGCAACGGAGTGATAAAGCAGGACTAAAACATCCAAAGAATCTTTATATTGCGGCAGGAGCTGCGGTTACGGTATCGGCTGCCGCTCTGTTGTCATATCGCGGCTATGCCAACAGTTATAAGGTTAAGCTTGCAAGGGACTTGTCAAAGGAGTTGGGAGAAAAAATTACGACAAAACATTTAAAATCAGTAATGACGAAAGCGGAAATGCTAAAAGAATTACCAAAACTGAAAGAGCAGAATTATGTTGCGTCTCTTCAAAATCTTGAAAACGGTACTTTTCTGGCAGATTTGCACTCTCATTCAAATTATTCCGACGGAGTAATAAGTGTTGAAGGTTTATTGAATCAGGCTGCTGCGTATGGAGATAAGTTACAAAAATTAAAAGGTAAAAAGTTTATATTTGCACTTTCCGACCATGACGGGATAGATGGTGTAAAAGAGGCATTGAAAATTATTGTGCAAAATCCTGAAAAATATAAAAATATTAAATTTATTCCGGCAGCGGAAGTGAGTTTTGTAATGCCATGTCAAAAAAATAGTGTAAGATTTGAAAAGTTTAAAAGTGACGTACAAATGCCGGAAATGCTTGTATATAACTTGAATCCGTTCTCCGAGACAACAAGTACTTTCTTTGAGAGAATTTATCAGCGAAGAAAGGAGCAAATTTCTCAAGCAATTAATGAAGCGTGTTCTTATTATAATAATGCACATTTTTCAACCTCTGAGTATAACAAGTTTTTTATGAATCCGGGCAAAAAGTATTGTTTTTTGAATCAGCATTGGAGAATACGGAATTATCTGCTCACAAAATCCCGCGTTGTTCAAATGGCAAAAGAACAGAATGCCGTTCCGGATGTCTTATACGAAACAGTAGTAAATGAGTTAAGACGCGAGAATAAGTTTATGAATCCATACGAACTGAATGAATATATTAAACGTAAAGGTATTCAAACTCAAAGTAGTATGAATGACGAAAACTTAAAACCTGTTTTTGATAAAATCTTTCCTAAAATAAGCCATAAATCTTCTGTTGAATCTGATTTTGAATTAAAATTTGATGATATTGTTGAATATGCAAAAAAAGAAAATGCTTTGCTCGGATTTGCACATCCCGGATTTACGATGCAAAATTTCGGAAAAGAAAAGTGTCTCTCAGAGATGCAATCATTGGTAGAGCATGGAAAAGGGCGAATAAAATTTGCAGAAAAATATCATCAGGCCTATCCGTTCGGAAGTGAGATTGACCATAATGAATTAAATGAATATCACAAAGTTTTGGACAAACTAAATCTGATTTATATAGGCGGACGGGATAATCATTCCGCAAATTTTATTCCAAATAGCAAATAAAATTTTTATGTGTTTTAAACTTAATATATAAAGGATGAAATATGATTACTAACTACTGTAAATTTTCTAGCAGCCCTATGTTTAAAGGTCTAATCCCCAAATCGCAGTATAAGGGAACTATTTTAAAATTAACTTCGGACGAAAAGTCTAAAATTGCAAAATATCAGCAAGAAATCGGCAAGCTGGAATTGGAACATATAAAATTAGCAGACTTTTATGCTAAAAATGAATATAATGATGCGGCACAAGATTATTATGCTAATCAAATGCAGCATTTGGAATATGATATCTCTATTTTAAAAGATATGATATTGGAAATAAAAATAAATCGTTTAAATAAACAAAAAGCAAAAGCAAATAAAAAACTTGATATTAAAATTTAGTATCCGTTAAGGAATAATAAGCTTGCCCATATTACTATTACTCCTGACATAATACCTGTAATAGCGTAGTGCCAGTCTCCGTATTCGTGAGAAAGCGGTAGCAAGGTATCAAAGGATATGTAAATCATAATTCCGACAACAGCAGCCATAAAGAATCCGACAAAGACTTGCGGCAGGAACCAGTGTAAGAGTGCCAAACCAATTAAAGCTCCCAGAGGTTCTGTCATACCGGTCCAAAAAGAATACCATATAGCCATTCGTTTTTTGCCTGTAGCGTGGTAGATTGGAAGAGCAACTGCGATACCTTCAGGGATATTATGAAGAGCAATTGCAAGTGCAACAGAAATCCCGATAGCAATATCCTGAGAAGAAACGAGGAAAGTTCCTAATCCTTCAGGAAAATTGTGTACGGCAATTGCAATTGCAGTAAGAAGTCCGGCCCTTTTAATTTTTGAACTTCTTTTGCAGTTTTCACATCCTTCCGTTATGAGATCTTCTTCGACGTGATCCGGTATAAATATATCAATCAGTTTTGAGATAATAACTCCGGCAATAAAGCCTCCAAACATAATCCAATGATAATCTATCGGATAGTATTCTTTCAAAAGTCCTTCCGCGGTAGAAAGAATTTCCGTAAAAGATACAAAAATCATAACACCGGCAGAAAATCCGAGCCCGAGAGACAGGATTTTCATATTATTTTTATTAACCAAGAAAGTTATAAATCCGCCGATAACAGTAGCAAAACCTGCTAAAACTGTCATAAGAAGAGGTATTTTCCAATTTTCAATCATATTAAGTTCCTTATGGAATAATTTTATCACAAATAAAAGCTTGCAAAAAAAAAATTAGCAGGTAATATAGAATATGTTGCCCGTCGATAATATTGAGGGATGACAATTAAATATGGGAGCGTAGCTCACAAGGCGACCGAAGGAGAATAGCCCCGAAGGGTAGCCGTTCAGGATACGGAACCAAACTGAGCTACAGAATTCCAAATAACAAATGACAATTAAATATGGGAGCGTAGCTCACAAGGCGACCGAAGGGGAATAGCCCCGAAGGGTAGCCGTTCAGGATACGGAACCAAACTGAGCTACAGAATTCCAAATAACAAATGACAATTAAATATGGGAGCGTAGCT
>CALUPJ010000020.1 GCA_944322555.1 Candidatus Gastranaerophilales bacterium
ATTTGATTGATAAATGTCATAATAAATCTCCTTATGATTATAAATAACGGCAAAATTTATAAAAACTTTAATTTTTGTTACAATCCTTAACCTAAATTATCACGCGGAGGAAAAACACTGCTGTTCATTGCCTGCATTCTTTGTTCGCTCTTAATAGTATCAATTTCACCCTGTATAATTGAAATTTCGTGTTTAATTTTATCTTTACTGTCTTTGGGGCAGTCAGGGTGATTTATAATTTTTTTCTTTGCTTTAATCGCTCTTTCTTTCTCTTCAATTGTTGATGTGCGTTCAGGAATTCCCCTATATACACGCTCAACAAATTTGTCAAACTTTTCCATAGATACACCGTCTTGGCTCATAATAAAGTTCCTTTCTTGAGAGTAAATGTAGTAATATAATTAAATTTTAGGGTAAATAAATCTTATTAGAATGCTTTATACTATATTATAGTCGTACTAAGCGTTATTTGTCAAGACTTATAATCTTACTAAAATCTTTATCCCGTCCATAAAAAATAGTATTCTGTTGTTGAGATGGGTGAAATTTCAAGAAAACTGGGTTTGAGAATAAAAGAATTGCGGGAAAAACGAGGGCTCACGCAATTAAAGTTAGCTGAGATTTTAAATATGGAAGCCTCTAATCTTTCTAAGATTGAAAGAGGGGTTCAGATTCCAAAGGAAGAAAGCCTCGAAAAAATCTCTGCCGCACTTGATGTAGAAGTTAGAGAATTGTTTAATTACGGGTATTTTGAAAATAAAAAGGATTTGATTGCAAAAATAGATAAAATATTGGAAAAAGCAGATACGCAAACGGTTCAAAAATATTACCGACTCTTAATAAATCTATAACAATTGCTTGACAGGGGTAAGTCTTTATACTAAACTCAAACATGCCGAAGTATAGTGCTCATGGTATGCCTTACTCGGAATTGTAGTACAAAGCGGGTAATGAAAAGGTTCGGAGCTTAATGGTTCATAACCGAAAGTACTTACCCCCGCCGAAAGGAGATATAAAATGCCAAAAATGAAAACACATCGTGCGGCAGCTAAGAGATACAAAGTTACCGGCACGGGAAAAATTACAAGAAGACATGCAGGTATTGGCCACTTGCTTCAACACAAATCTGAATCAAGAAAACGTAAGATTTTCGGAGATGTTACAATTTCTGAAACTCACGAAAAGTTGATTTCAAAAGAGTTACCTTACAAGAAGTATGCCAGATAGGAGTGTTGAATTATGAGAATTAAACGTGGAAATGTATGTCGCAACAGACACAAAAAGATATTAAAGCTTGCAAAAGGCTTCAAAGGTGCAAGAAGCAGAATATTTAAAGTAGCTAATATTGCCGTAATGAAGGCTCTTAAGTATGCTTACAGAGACAGACGTGCTACAAAACGCAATATGCGTCGCCTGTGGATTGTAAGAATTAATGCTGCAGTCAGAGAACAAGGTATGAGCTATTCAAGATTTGTTAATGCTTGCAAAAAAGCAAACATTCAAGTTAACAGAAAAATGCTTGCAGACCTTGCAGTAAGAGACAAAGAGGCTTTCTCTGTTGTTGTTGAAGCAGCTAAAGCAGCTTTATAATTATAATGTCTAAAGAAACATCCCTTTCAAATGAAAGGGATGTTTTTTTATTATTAAGAAAAAGGAGTGGAGAATTTACATATCATATACAAAGTTTTGTCCTGTGGTATTTTCTGCTGCTTCTTGTCTCATTGCTTGAGATGCGAAGAACATTTGCTTTGCATAACTTTGGATTTCCTGGTTATATACTCTCTGGTCAAAGATGTTTTCATATTTTTCAAGATAATCGCCAATAGGGTTAACAATATCGGTTACAAGACCAACGGCAGTGTCTGCAAATTGTTTTAAAGCTCTTTCTCCGATACCCAATTCAGCCATTTTTTCAGACAAAGTTAAAGTAAGCAAACCGCTTTGCTGCACGGCTTCCTGCGCTTGCTGCTGGAGTTTTGCTTCCATTCTCTCTTCTGCAGCAGCGTGCTGTTTTGTCGGATCATACGTTTGGGTTTTGTATGTCTGTAAAAAGTTGTTCAGATTAAATGTTTCTGCCATATCCTTTGCCCTGTTCTTTGTATTAATGTTATCGGCATTTTTTTCTAAAACTTTAGGTTCAAAGCTAAAAGTTTTACAAATCTTTACAAAACAAATATACAGAAATTCCTTAAATGACGTATTCCTAATATAAAAAACTGACTGATGTGTCGGAATTTTTGCTAGATTTATGTAAAGAATCAATGAGTATAAGTTTAGCCTAATGCGGTCTTAAAATTTTACAAATGGAGTGCAAAAGAGTGCAATAAATGAGTAATTGAGTGCAGCGGATTTTCGGTAGGGCGATGCGAGGATTGACGAGTAAGCCCGTAAGGTGTCGGGAAGCTGAGAACTTTCCGACACCCGAATACTCCAAGAAAAGAAAAGTCTTATACATCTCAATACTAAAAAACAGCCTCAGTTGTGCTGTCTGTTTGATTTTTTTATTAAATTTTCTCCGTCTCAATGTCCCAGAAACCTATTATTGGTAATCGCCGGAAACGCAGATTAGAACTTGAAGAGGCACTAAAAAAGAGCCTTCTCGGCTCTCTTTTAGAAAAAATGGGCCGCAGAGGACTGTCTTGGATTTGCTCCATGCCCACAGAGTTTCGCCTTAAAGCCTGCGGCTTAACCGGCTCAATCTGTTCGCAATCCGGACTAACTCACTGTCGTTCGTGTCGTCCGTCCGCAAATCTGCTCGAACCACAAAGGTGGCTATAAAGAAACTTTTGTTCAAAGATTAAATACACAAAAAGATGAGATTAATTGAATGATTTTGAACATTTTTCTTTAATATCTGATGCAATATCTTTTGCAAATTTTTCCTTAATCCCTATATTTTTTGCTACAGCTAGAATATCATCTAAAGTCGGATTTTTGCCTTCTCCGTTGATTGTTGTTGCGTGTTCGCCATTAAATGAAAAACTATAAGTCAAATCATACGCAGGAGATAAATGCCATTCTTTTTTTGTATCATC
>CALUPJ010000021.1 GCA_944322555.1 Candidatus Gastranaerophilales bacterium
GTCGGTACATTAATGAATTTGCTTACCAAGATATTTTCTGCTCCCAAATTAACAGCTGAATCCCCTGAATCAGTTGCGACGACAGAATTAAAACCGGAAGAGATTGAAGATATTTCGGTGCAAACACTTTCAGATGATGTTATAAATGCAAGACGCCTTTACGACACACAGAACAAGGAACAGGGCGGAGTGAGTGACTTTGTGAATTCGCCAAAAGAAACTTTTGATACAGAGTATGCATCCTCAAGGGTAGGTCGATATATTCGTAAAGAAGAGTTGGGTGTTGCATTACTTATGCAAAGTAAATCTCCCGCTGGTTTAACGGAAAAAGAATATTTGGAGGCGAAAATAGATTTTGTATTGAGCCTAATTGAAGATCTTGAACAGTATTCGCTAAGAACAGAAATTACCCAAACAGCTATTAATATATCGTTGAAAAGTCTTACATTTGGTATTGCGGGGGATAAAAAGACTAAAAATTCAAAAGAACTGGAGGAACAAAAAACCGAATTGGCATATCTAAAATCAATTTTGGAGAAGTTAAGCCCGGAAGAAATCAATTATATAATAACTCAATTGTTGTCTATAGAAGAAAACCCTGAAACATCATCAGAGTATAATATTTCATTTGACGGAAAAACAAATACTGCAAAGCCTCAAACTATAAGTCAAAGCGGCGTGGAGAATCAAGCATTGAGTTTTTCTCCGTTGGAATATGAAGCAGAGGTGAGCATTGGTTCTTTGGCTTCATTAAGCGTATCAGAGTTATACAAAAAAATGAGTTTTGAAGAAGTTTTCCAAACGGAACGAGGCGTACCGTATAATTCTGCGGCAGTAACGGATTATACACAGAAAGACTCATATATGCAGTTCTTACTAGGAGTTCACAATCGTCGGGCACAAGTCTCGGATATGTTGAAAGAGGCGAAATTTATTAAGCAGACAAGAGCATACGGTTCAGAACAAATGCCCGGAGAAATAGAGAATAATGCAAGAAAATTGCTGAGTCAATTAACGGTAGCACTAAAAACAGTTTACGGTAACGATGCGGGTAAAATACAATCATTTATAGATTCAGTTATGCTGAAAGAGCAAGATTATTAACTCTATCCCAAGAATCCAAAGAAAATTCTGACCTTGTACAAAATTTAGTTAAAGAAAGAACGTTTGATGGTTGGCAGAGCAGACAATCATAAATAAATTAAAAACAAAACAAATAAAGTTAACCCAAGCCGCACAGCAAAAAGTTCAAGTGCCAGAGGGTATGAGAATCTCCAAGGATAAGCTTTCCGGATTTGAAAGGATTGTTGTCGAAAAATACAAACCCGATAAAACAATCTGGATGAGCGAAGCCAATACTAAAAAATGGGCAGAAGAAAAATACAATGATTTCAAGAACGGTGATTACGAATCAAGAGATTATCCCGCTGCAAATGAAGGACGCAAGAAAATCCTTGCAGAATGGTTCAATTTTATGGACAACGAGCCCGATATCAAAGACAATCCGTTTGTTAAGATTGTACTTTCGGAATATATTGTTAAGGATTTGGCACCCGAAAATGCCTGGCTTCCGCCTGTATTCGATAAGGCTATCGCAAAACAAGTGTTTAATGAAGCTATGCAAAATCAGAATGTAGCAATATCCTCTGCTTACGCTAAAAAACTTAAAGCAAAAGCTCAAGGTGGTACAATTAAAGAAGAAGTTTTTGTAGACGGTATAAAAGGCACCTGGTACACCGTCCCGCAAACAGATAAGTCCTCGCCGGATTTCCAGACAAATGTCGATAAGATTAAGGCTTTCTCTGACGGTACAAACTGGTGTATTCGAACATTTAATGCTGAACCTTATGTTCAGCAGGGTGCAATGCACTTCTTTGTTGACGAAAACGGGCTAACACAGGTATGTGTGAGAGAAAACGCTCCGGGACAAGTTTATGAAATCCAAAAACGTCAGCAAAATTGTACAAGACCGATACCATACATAACTGTAATCAAAGAATATCTTGACAAACATGCCCTAAAAACTCAACCCGGTTATCTTAATGATGCATTGAGTGCAAAGCCTAAATTTGATGAACAAAGGAAAAGCTTTAATGAAGCAGCTCAAAGGGGTGATTACAAATACATTCTTGAGCAGATAGGAATAACCGTAACCACACGTCCGGACGGAACTTATGAAATCTCCCACTACGATCCGAACCTGGGTCAGTACACGATAAATGACCTGGATTTCAATGAAAACGACCTCTTATCTAACGTTTCTGTAATAAAAGGCGATGCAACATTTGAGAACTCAAACGCAACCTCTTTACCTAACCTGAAAGAAGTCGGCGGAAGGTTCACATTTGACGGCTCAAAGATTTCTGATATCAGAAATCTTAAGAAAATCAACAGATATACGATTGAGTGGGATTAAGCACTGTAGTGAAGCTGCTTAATTTTTGGGAAAACACACCCTCAAGAACCGGATTTTTACAAAGATATGCTATTGAATATAATATACAGTTTATTGTGTTCGGAGATTAAGATTTAAAATTATTGATAAAGCTGATATGCAATATAAACTTTGTAAAAATAGAATTTTAGTTCATTAAACTCGTTTTTTTAATATCGTGTACGGAATGTTCCTCTGCGGTTTCCGAAATCATCATACATAACACCCCTTCCGCCGGGAAAAGTCCGAAAGCTTCCGGTGCGGTTTCCTGAAGAATCATACGTATATGTTCTCCCGCCGGAAAAATTTTTTATTGTCCCGACTTTGTTACCGCTGTTGTCGTATACGTTTATGTTTCCGTTAAATCCTTTTTTAAAGACTTTATCCCTGTACCCGTTCTGGTCATACATAACGCTTTTGCCGTTTGAATATTCACGTATGCGGCCGGTACGATTTCCGGATTTATCATATATGTTGTAACCGCCCGTAGTTTTTCTGTAGATATTATCTGTATTTCCGAAATTGTCGTATGTGCGGACAGTTTCAGCGGAAACAGGCAGTGTCATTAATAAAACTAATATAAATAATAAATTTCTCATAGGATTATTATAGCAGACTTTTTATTCTTCTATAATCCCCTCGCGGATTAGTTCTTCTTTTATTTCTGTTTTTGTCTGGAATTCGCTTCCAGATTTGGCTGTCAATCTCTTTATAAGCATAATTCCCGGAGTAATTACGCCAAGTGCCAAAATACAAGCTCCGATATTTTTTAATATTGAACTTCTTTTAAGTTTTCTTAATTGTTTGAAAAATTCATCCGAACTTTCTCCTTGCTTTAAGGCATCCTTGTATTGTCCATAGAGTTCGGCAACTTTGTCATGCAGCCCCTCTACTTCTTTAAGGTCAATGTATGCTCTTGTATCAATTTTATCGGAATTCTTTAAGAGCTTGATTAGGTCGGATTGTTTTGCATATTGAACGATTGCATTTTGGGGATTATTATGCAAAAATTCATATAATTTAACTTTTGAACTGTTTCCGACTTTAAATTCCTTAAGACTTTTTTCTATTGAGCCGTCTTCAAACGCTTTTTTGAAATTATTGTCTTCTAAGACTCTGGAATCAAGAGTTATGGATTTGTTATGTTTTTTCTTGGCGGATTTTTCCATCCATTCCTGAATTTTTTTACCTGCAAAATACAGGAAGAATAAGCACGAGCCTTCCTTTATCGCATAACCTATAAATTCCTGCGAAGTTCTTGAATCGGCAAGTCTTTCAGTCGTAATAAATCCGTCCATCAGATACATATTTTTTACAGGTGAAAAAGCCAGTTCCTCAACCGCTTTTCCTACCCCTTTAAATGCGGGATTTTTTTTCTTCCCTGATTTCTTTTTCTCTTGATACTCTTCAATAAGATTTTCTCTTATTTGTTTTTCGGTATATCTTTGTTTCAGCCTTGTCAGCGTGAAATACGAAAGTGCCGCCAATACGGTTGAAACTGCAAATCTTGCTGTTGCAATATTTTTAAACAATTTGCTTTTATTTCCGGCTTTCTCCAGTTCTTTTTTTATTTCTTCATTCGGAGAATATTCTTTAATTTTTTCAAAAACATCTTTATCTTTTAAGTTTCTGGGATCAATTTTAGAATCAAATTTATATGCTTTAAATACGGTCTTATCAAACAGCCATTTAAACAGCGGTATTCCGCCCAGCCATAAAGCTTCCGTCCCAAATTCGTCGATGAATCTGTCTGCACCTTCCTCTTTTCCCGTTACATACGAGCCTGCTGTCATACCCAAGCAGCTTGAAGCATCTTTTACCCCAAGAGGTATTAGAGAATTTGGGTTTCCCAGAGTTGAGTATATTTTGGCCGCATTCCATAACATAGAATCACAAGCCCCATTTCAAGTTCATTAATTTTTTACTGTATTTGTTCATAACATCGACCTTCTTTTTTGCTAAGTTCCGTGAAGGATTAAAATTGCTTATATATTAAGAAATTTTTACAAAAAAAGAACTTCCGCTTATAGGAAGTTCTTTTTTTATCATAAATAATAAATAACTTTTAGCCTACAAGCTCCGTATCATCAGACTCGGAAGCTTTTACCATGATAGCATGCTCAACCGGATTTTCCTTTTTATAAGCATTTTCATTAGTAACTTCCTCAAAACCAAACTCGTCTCGGGCTTTTTTCATTTGAGTTTCATCAACAAGTTTTTTAGCAAGTTCAGCAATTTCATAAACAAGTTTATATCGGTTATCCGAATTTTCGTTAAGTTCCCATGCTATTTTAATAATTTGATCCATTCTTACCTCACATGTTCATTTTACTTGATTTTATAACACACATAATGATTTGTCCAGTGGGGCTTGCTTAATAAAAATTTACATTCAAGCAATTTTTTTTAAAGTAAATACTTTATATATATACAACACGAGATTAGTTTTAATGGAGGATGCTTATGCCAACAACAGTAACGCTTAATGTACAACAAACAAACAAACAAATAAACAAACCCGCTACGGTTCAAGTTGAAAATAAAAGTTTAATAAACTGTATTTTCCCGAATATAAACAATAATACTATTACAGAGGCACAATTAGAAAAGCTGCAGGAAATTGCGCGGAAAAACGGAGATGCATGTATTTTAGAACAATGCGATTTTGGAGCGGAAGAAAAATTGCAGCTTGCCGTAATGAATAATTTCAGTAAATATTATGATATTACTTTGAGTGATGACAATAAATATTTTAAAGTAAAAATCAAAGATGCCGGAATGTTTTGTAAAAATCCGAATCTGGGTGTAATAAAGGACGATTTCGGCTTAAAAGACGGAGTGCTTGTTCAACAAGGAAATATTCCGCACGGTAACGAAGATGTTATTCCAAAAAGTTCTTATGGAGCCGGATATGATAATGTGGAATTGCAGGTCGGAGATGTAATAAACATTCCTGTTTCTGAAATAAATATAGAAGGCACTCCAAAAGGCGGCTTTGGAAGATTTATAAGCTGGATGTTTTAATTAATCCATTAAAGTTGTCATTAAAACAGGTTCACCGTCTGTAGCAAGAACTGTATGTTCAAAATGCGCAGACGGTTTTCTGTCTTTTGTAACAACTCCCCAATTATCATCTTCTACAAATACTTCATCTCCGCCAAGATTTAGCATCGGTTCAATTGCAATTACCATACCGGATTTTATAAGTGTTTGGTCTCCTACTCTGTAATTAAACAGAAACGGGTCTTCGTGCATTGCGTGTCCTACGCCATGACCGCCGTACTGACGAACAATACCGAGGTTGTAATTCTTTGCGACATCTTCGATTGCGCCCGATATGTCATCAAGGACGTTTCCTGCACGCATTTTGGAAATACCAGCATAAAGAGATTCTTCGGTTGCTTTCATAAGCATAGCTTTTTCATCAGAGATTTTGCCGACTGCATAAGACCAAGCGCTGTCACCGACCATTCCGCCATAAGTTGCTCCCACATCTATTGCAATAATATCGCCTTCTTTAAGAATTTCTTTTTCCGATGGAATTCCGTGAACGACTTTTTCATTTATGGATGTGCAAATACTGGCAGGAAATCCGTTATATCCCAAAAAGGTCGGAATTGCTTTATTTTCTTTAATAACTTTCATAGCAATGTTATCCAGTTCTCTGGTGGAGATTCCGGGTTCGACGACTTCTTTCATTTTTTGATGAACCAGAGCAACGATATGCCCTGCATGTCTCATTCTCTTTATTTCATCTCTTGATTTTCTGTTTATCATATATTCCTCAATTCTTATCATATTTTATGACTAACACTCTATCATTTCAAGCCGATAAAATGGGGACTTATATACAACTTTACACCAAATATGCACAAAATATAGCTATAATGTTATTCCGAACTCGTTTCTGAATCTGACCATTGGCAAAACCCTGAAACAAATTCAGGGTAGTAATTTTAGCCTTTTTTAGCGTAAACTGTAATATAAATCCCAAAAAATTTGCATTTTTCATTGTGCTTGACAATCAATATTGATTTGATACTATAGAGATTGTCAGCAAGCCCCCATCGTCTAGAGGCCTAGGACAACACCCTTTCACGGTGTAGACAGCGATTCGAATTCGCTTGGGGGTACCATTTAAAACGACGGGAGCTTATAAAGCTCTCTTTTTTGTATCTGTGGGAAAAGTTTTAAGAGGAGTAGTGTTATGAATAATAAGAAAATTACTTTTATCGGTGCTGGGAAAATGGCAAGTGCCATTATTAAAGGACTTTTAACGTCAAAAACTTTTGAATGTGAGAATATTACCGCTGTGGAAGTTAATGAGGAGGCTGCCAAACGGGCCAAAGAAAATTTTAACATTAAAGTGTTCTCTGACGCAAAAGAGGGGATAAAAGATGCTGATATAATACTTATTGCAACTAAGCCCTTTGTAGTACAAGAACTTTTGGAAGACATAAAAGAGTCTGTAAAGAACCAATTAATAATATCTATTGCGGCTGGAATTACCTTTAACAAAATAGAAAACATTCTGGGAACAGACAAAAGAATTGTTCGTGTAATGCCGAATACTCCTGCTTTATTGGAATGCGGAATGAGTGCGGTATGTAAAAATGACAAGGCTTCTGAAGAAGATATTAAGCTTGTGGAAAATATTTTCTCAAAAATCGGTAAAGTAATAAGATGTAAAGAATCCGATATTGATGCGGTAACGGGTGTATCAGGCTCGGGACCTGCATTCTATTATTATATTATTGATAAAATAGCAAAGGCCGGTCAAGAATTGGGACTTGATTATAAAACCGCACTTTTGCTTTCCAGCCAGACCGCACTCGGAGCTGCCAAAATGATTCTGGAAACAGGGTGTACTCCGGAAGAGTTGATTGTTGCTGTTACAACTCCGGGTGGAACAACCGCAGAAGGTAATAAGGTTTTGAATGAGAGTAATATTGCCCAAATCTTGTCTGAAACAGTAAGGAAAACCGCAGAAAAATCAGCCCAAATGGGAGGGAAAATTAGATAGTGTACTGGCAAAAAATATTTTTACCGGTTTTTAATAAGTATGAAGATAAACAGTTCAAGTATAAATTTTCAGGCAGGGTTTACATCAAAAATGCAGGGAGAAATTGCGGCAGTTGATGTGAAGAAAATTTCACGTGAATTTATAAATAATGGTATAGAAGCGGATTTTAAAGAGAATAAAATTATTGCCTGGTGTGCGCTTCAATGTCTTAATATAATAAAATTAATGAATAAAAAATATGGTTTGAAATTAGGTCTGCCCAAAGGTGTTTTTGTTGAAGATTTTAGCAAGTTAAAAATAAAAGATAAAAGTTCAACAGGGTTTTTAAATATGGCACCGACTAATATTTATATGAACAATGATAAAATAGTGCCGGAAAAAACAATATTTTTTAATGAATTCAAAGAATTTAATAATTCAGAAGGAAATGAGTTCTGGTATAGAATTGATAAAATGGCGGATGAGAATTTTGAGAAAAATTTTTCTGCAACGGATTTCTTTTTAGAACCCGTTTTGCATGAGTTTTTGCATGTTGTGCATGAGGAAAATTTAATACACAAGCTGGGTGCAAAAAAGCTGATGAAGTTGTTTGAAAAAACTCTTAATCCGTATCAGCTTGATATTTTTAGAGCAAAACATTCAAGAATGCTTGAAAAAATCTGTACATACGCTTCTGAAAGTCCTTATGAAGCGGTTGCTTGCGACCTTTCAAAAAGAACTATAGCAAATCTGGACAAGAACACGTTGACTCCAAGGAACAATTTCATGCTTCAGAGTCCGTATAAAAAACAAAGTTTCATTGAAAATTGGATTATCAATAAGCCGGAGCCCAAGCTTACCCAAACCCTCCGCAGCTTTTGGAAC
>CALUPJ010000022.1 GCA_944322555.1 Candidatus Gastranaerophilales bacterium
ATTCTTAACCGTTGTTGACAAGCTTAAGCAGATAAAATTTTTGAAATTTCTTGAAGTATTCAAAAATTCATTTGCATACATATCATTTTTAGGCACCGTTGCCTTTGCCTGCTCAATGGTGTTGGCGTATTTAAGCCTGCATAAAATAAACAAACTCTGCATACTGTGCGTAATAACATACATTATAGATCTTATTATTGCATTGCATGCCTCATCCTGGAACCTGAAAGAACTAGTCAAAAGCTTTCAGACAACATTTGTTGACTTCATTGCGGGTGCAAAGCAGTACACTAAAACCTTTATTGTTCTTGTAATTTTGGCAGTATCTTTCTTGTGTTACAGCGGAATTACATACAATTTTGTACCGCACGTAAAAAAGCAAAAGGCAATACTTAAATATCGAGACATTAAATACAACCCTTACAGGGTTAAAGGCAATCTTTTAGGAAACGAAAAGGCTGATGTAACAATTGAATTGTATTCGGACTACGTTTGTCCGCTCTGTTACATCAATAACATAATGCTTCACCAGGCAGCAAAAGAATTTTCAAATATCAAAGTAATTCACCACAATTATCCTTTCGACAAGGAATGCAATCCTTATATTACGATTAATATGCATCCAAATGCATGCTTTATGTCAAAAGGTGCAATCGCGGCAAGAAATCAGGGAAATTATTGGGAAATGAGTTCTCTGTTGTACGAAAATCAGCCCAAAAACATGACTGACATGCTCAAGTTGGCTGAGCAGTTGGGATTTAATAAGGACAAGTTCGTCTCCGATTTTAACTCACGTGAAACCTCAAAAGAGATAGAGGACGAGCTCTCAAAGGCAAGTTCGCTTCTTATTGACAGTACTCCTACAATGTATATTAACGGAGAGCAGGTTGTCGGAGTAAAACCATATTATGAGCTAAGGGAAATATTGATTAAACATGGAGCAAAGCACGGAAAATAAAATATTGATTCATGCCTGCTGCGGAATTTGTTCGGGTTATCCCATCTCACTTTTAAAAGAGTTGGGATACACTCCTGTTGTGTATTTTTGCAATAACAACCTTGATACAAAAGAGGAATTTGAGAAACGGCTGGAAGCTCAAAAAGTAGTTTGCATGTATCATTGGGTGAATTTAATAGTTGAAGAGTACAATCATGAAGAGTATCTGAGTGCGGTAAAAGGTCTTGAAAAAGAGCCTGAGCGGGGAAAACGCTGCGATGTATGTATCAGCCAAAGATTGAAAAAAACCTCTGCGAAGGCAAAAGAACTCGGGATTAAAAAGTTTACGACATCTCTTGTAATAAGCCCCCATAAAAGTTTTGAAAAAATTTCTGCGATAGCGAAAGAAATTGCGGGCGAACAGGAATTTGCCGCAATAGATTTTAAGAAAAAAGATGGCTTTTTAAAAACAAACAAACTATCAAAAGAGCTTGGTATATACAGGCAGAATTATTGCGGATGTGAGTTTGCCAAAAAACATTTGTTAAAGGAAAACGGATATGGAATGTAAAAGAATAGAAAATTTGTCCGAATGTACTTGTTCGGCTGTTACCTGCAAAAACAGAGGAATGTGCTGTGAATGCGTAAAACACCACCGTGATGCGGGAGAAATTCCGGGATGTTTTTTCCCTAAAAGTGCGGAATTAAAACATGACAGATCTGTTGAATATTTTATTGAAGTGATGAGAAAGAATAACTGATTTAATAAGTAAAATATCTGTCAAAATCCACGTCTTCAAAGTTACAGAGAAGATGAAATATGTCGTCGTCATCGTCCAGGCGCTGAAAATTGTACTCATCAAATTTCCAGTACTTGGGATTAATGCCTTTTACCCTTACGATGTTTTTATCTTTAAGTATTTGCAGCTTCTTTTTGACTTCCTCAAGCGGCAAATCAACAAGCTTGGCCAGCTCGACTGCAGTAATTCCGTCTTCGTGGCTGTATTTCTCAGGGGTAAGGAACATGAGCTCCAGACCGACCATTTTTAAGTTTTTATCTTCAGCTTCCGAACTCATATGTTTATTATAACTCTTAACTCTTTTTTTTGGAAGATTATTTGATTGGCAGAGAGTCTTTTGAGTATAATATTAATAATGACTAAAGGGATAAAAAATACGAAAAGTGCAATAATATGGCTGTGTTTGGCGCATTTAACGGCGGATGTATACAGCGGTTTTCTTAATCCGATTATGCCGTTTATTGCGGGCAAATTGGGATTTTCTATGGCGGTCGCTACGGTTATAATAAGTATATCGCATATTTGTTCCTCAATGCTGCAGCCGATTTTTGGTTTTTTTGCCGATAATATGCTGAAGAGATTTTTTATTTTCTGGGGCTTGATTCTGGCATCGGTTTTTATACCGCTTGCACCGCTGGCGCCGAATGTCCGAATATTATTGCTTTTTATGATATTGGGAAGTCTGGGCGGAAGCTTTTTTCATCCGCAGTCAATGGGATTTATTAATTATTTTTCCGGCAAGAATTGTTCTGATAATATGGGGATTTTTATCAGTATGGGCTCGCTCGGTTTTGCTTTCGGGCCGCTAATGGCATCGTTAATTACTCAGGTTTCGGGACTTGATAAAATTTCATATACTTCTCTTGCGGGTATTCTGCTGGCTTGCCTTATGTTTTTGTGTGTGCCGAAATTGTCCCGGATAGAAAAAAAGCCTGACCATAAAGAATTTTTCAACTCTTTCAAAGAAATATTAGGAAATCGCCAGATGAATTATCTTATGCTCATTGCAATGATGAAGTCGCTAATTACAAACAGCTCCTGTATACTGCTTCCGTTTTTGTGGAAGTCAATGGGATACTCTCCGTTCTATATAGGATTTGCTCTATTTTTGTTTGTTTTTGCAGGTTCCGTCGGTTCGTTTTTGAGCCCGAAAGCAGAAAAACATTTCGGATCAAAGCCTGTTATTTATTTCTCAATGCTTGCAACTTTTCCTATGATGATTTTATTTGCATTAATCTACAAGTCTCATCCGGCGTTGTCCTTAGTTGTATTTTTCGTAATAGGTTTTACTACGATGCTGGCGCAGCCTGTAACCATGGTTTGGGCGCAGCGCACACTTCCGGAATACAAAAGTATTGTAGCCGGATTTATTAACGGTTTCTGCTGGGGTATTATAGCTTTATGTATGTCGATTTTAGGTGCAGTTGCCCAAAAATTCGGTATTATAAATGTGCTTGTATGCTTAAGCATAATTCCCGCTGTTGTTTCTTATTTTGTAAAATATTTAAATAATACAGAATATAAAGTTTAGTAATAAACTTTTTTATAGTAAAATGTGAAAGCGGAATATTATAATAATCAGGAGAATATTTTCAATGATTTATGACTGCTTTACGTTTTTTAATGAGCTTGATTTATTGGAAATAAGATTAAATATTCTCAATAATTATGTTGATTATTTTGTCCTTGTGGAGGCGACTAAAACTTTTACGGGAAAAGATAAACCTCTTTATTATAATGAAAATAAGGAAAGATTTAAGCAGTTTGAGAATAAAATAATACATATAGTGGTGGATGAGTATCCGGAAAGTGATAATCCGTGGGTTTTTGAAAGTAATCAAAGAAATGCAATCGAGCGGGGATTTGTAAATTGTAAAGATGATGATATAATCTTGATTTCGGATTTAGATGAAATTCCGCGGCCGGAGCTTATTAATAATTATAAAGATATGCCCGGTGTTAAATTATTTAAGGAGTATGAGTGTCATTACTACTTAAATTGTATAGCCGACAGGAATAAAAATTGGCTTCTCGGGACAAAGATGTTGACACATAAAGAGTACAAACATTTATATGATAATGAAACACCCCAATATAACGAACATTTAGTAGAAGAAATGAATAAGGGTGTAACACCTTCGCTTGTAAGATGGTACAAAAAAACCTACCATATAAATAACGGAGGTTGGCATTTTACTTATTTGGGAAATATACAGGATATAAAATTGAAAAGGGAGTCATTTTCTCATACGGAAGATGTAGAAGAAGGAAAAAGTGAAATAAACTATATAGAAAAAGAGGTTAAAAATCATAAAGGTTATGTTATTGTGCCGCTGGACAGTTTTTTTCCGCAATATATTGTAGATAATCGAGAAAAATATAAGCAATATATAGGTAAGGTTACATTCCGGGACAGGTTTAAATATCTGGCGCTAAAATTTTTAAGAAAGATTTTTTATAAGTATAACGAATACAGCGGTTATCAAAAAAGAAAAGTCTTTGTTATACTTGGCTTCAAAATAAAGATAAAATGGAGACGCCGTTAAATTTTTGATATAAAATATTTTTATAGCTTATGAAAGAATTTATAAAAGATATAATATATAAACTTGAGAACATGAAACTGCTTGATAAATATATTCTAAAGCAGATTATTGAGATGTTCATCATGGGGGTTCTTGTATTTACATCAATTATTTTTGCATCTGACACGTTTATAACTTTGATAAAGCAAATATCAATGTACGGTATTCCGTTTAAAATAGCATTTTTGCTGATTATATTGCATCTTCCGGCCGTTTTTGTCATGACAATTCCAATGGGAGTTCTTCTTGCAACGGTTATGACGTTGAATAATCTGAGCTTAAGCTCCGAAATTACGGTGATGCGTGCTTGCGGAATAGGTTTAAACAGAATTGCAAAACCGATTTTTATATTTGGTATTGTAATGGCTTGTGTCAGTTTTGTATTGAACGAAACAGTCGTTCCTGTTATGACGAAGCAATCTACGGATTTGGCTTTGTATGCTTTCAGTAAAAAGAATATACCGGAAGGGAAACATAATTTTACTTTTAAAGAGGCTAAAGATAACGGTATTCTAAAACGTTTATTTTATGTCGGAGACTGCACTGACAAACAATTGCATAATATTACTGTTCTGGATGCTTCAAAAGATGGCACTATACAAATTTTGCAGGCAAAAGAAGGTGCTACGACCCCTGAAGGCTGGAAATTCCAAAAAGGTGCAATATATACTGTAACAGATAGCGGCAAAACATTAGATACTACTTTATTTGGTGATACTACTATAAAATTCGGAATGGATTTATCCAAAGAAATGAATAGAAATCTTGCAAATGAACACAATTTTATACAGCTTTGTAAATTTCTGGCAAAGTCTGATATTCAGGATAAGCATGTTTTGAGAATCAGTTTGTATGATAAAATTGCATTGCCTTTAACTACAATAGTACTTGTTTTAATCGGAGTTCCGCTTGCCATAACCCCGCCGAGAGTCAGGTATAACAGAGGCTTTTTGTTCAGTATTTTAATAATTTTTGCGTACTACCTTATAAGAGCGCTTTCAATATCTTTCGGGGAAGCCGGTTCACTTATTCCGGTATTTGCGGCATTTATGCCCAATATAATTCTTGCAATAGCAGGAGCGGCTCTGTATTACAGAAAAGTTTATACTATTTGCTAAATAAGATAATTACATTAAAAAAACGAGATTTTTATCGTTGCACAAGTTTTATTTTTGTGATAACATTGACGTGTAAGAGAGAGGTTGTTCAATGAGTGAAGGACATTGGATTGTAAATAAGGTTATTGCGGGACACTCAATGGCTTTTAATATGGATACGCTTGTTACCATGTGGGCTGCAATGGCTTTTTTGCTTATAGTCTCATTTGTTGCAACCAGAAATTTAACGATTTATCCCAATAAACTGCAAATTGTATTTGAAAAAATTTTGGGGTATTTTAACGATTTGGTCAGTAATATGATGCCAAAAGAAGGAAAGAAACATTTCCCGCTTATAGCATCATTATTTTTATTTATAGTGACTGCAAACTTAATGGGGCAGCTTCCGTTAAAAATATTTGAATTAAAACATGGTGAAATTGCTTCACCGACAAATGATATAAACCTAACCGGCGCATTAGCTATAGTTGTTCTTGTTTACTACGTAACGGCAGGTGTAATGAAAAAGAAGACAAAGTTTTTGCTTCATGAGTTTTCTTTTGTCGGTATAATTTCTATGCTGGTAGAAATCCTTGAATTGTTTACGAGACCCTTAACGCTCGCGTTACGACTTTTCGGTAATATTTTGGCGGGAGAAATTCTTATAACTGCTTTGATAGGGCTTTTTGCCTGGGGGCTTCCGCTTCCGATTATGTTTTTTGAAATATTGGTTGCCTGCGTGCAGGCTCTCGTATTTACAATGTTGACGACGGTTTATATTGCAACAGCAGTTAATGAAGAACATTAGAATAATAAGAAGGAGAAAAAAATGGAAGACGTAAAAACAATTTCGGATTTAGCACAATTGGGTGCAGGTATTGCAATGGGATTCGGTGCTACAGGTGCTGGTCTGGGTATCGGTATAGCAACAAAAGGTTTGATGGATGGTATTTCAAGACAGCCGGAAATTGCAGGTAAAGCTGTAGGTTTCTTCCTTGTAGGTGCTGCCCTTGCTGAAGCTTGTGCTATTTATGCGCTTGTAATTGCTATGAAGTTATGCGGTATGATGGGTTAATAAAGCAAGTTATTTTTTTTGCAAAAAGGTTGTAAAGATGGAATTTAACGGAACATTTTTTGTAACAATAATATCTTTTGTAGTATTTGTGTTCTTAATGAACAAGATACTATATGCGCCTATGGAAAGAATTGTTACAAAACGACGCGGTTTTATAGAAGACAACCTTAACTGTGCAAATGAGAACCATAAAAAAGCCGATGAACTTTCTTTCGAAAGAGAAGAAAAGCTCAACGATGCTAAAAATAATGCCAGAGCCAGATACAATGATTCTATAAACGAGTTTAAAGAACAAAAAAATTCTCTTGTTCAAAAGGCTCAGGAAGAGTCAAATAATGAGCTGGCACGAGCATATGAAAGCCTTAACAATATTTCTGACGAAACAAAAGAGGGTCTGAAAAACCGGTTGACGGATTTGGCAAATGATATTGTTGAAAAGGT
>CALUPJ010000023.1 GCA_944322555.1 Candidatus Gastranaerophilales bacterium
CCCCCCATACCGTGGAATCCAGCCCCGCGGATAATCCCAGAACTGCTCTTTTAAATCCTCATTTCCTAAAATAATCTCTTATGCCTTGTATTATTGTTTTATATGTTCTTTCCAGGTCTGATTCGTATTCCAGAGTAAAGACTTTTTGTTCCGTTAATGATTTATCAAGTCCTTTTGTTAACGGATAAATTTTGCCGATTTTTTTTGCGGGATTTACAATTAAAAGCTGTTCTTCAAAGGATTTTGCTCTTGCAATTAATTCACCGTCCGCACCGAAAACTCTGCTGGAACCGTCAAAAGAACTGTTATCAATTGCGCCTACCTGATTCACATAAACTATCGGAGTTTTATATTTTTTTGCAATGAAGGAAAGCATATTGTGCTTAAGCTGTTCTTTTTTCGCTCTTGTCGGCGATGCGGAACAGTTAATAAAAACTTCAGGTTTTTCCTGTGCAAGTTCCTCAATGGGATCTTTATCATATAATTGTTTTTCAAAAAATTCTTTGTTGTTCCAGCAGTCTTCGCATATGGAAATTCCGTATTTTTCAAAAATTTTTGATGAGGGGCGAATATTATCTCTGTCAAAATTTCCGAGGGTTTCAGGCGGTTGTACACCGACTGCGGGAGAAGGTTCAATGTATCTGTAATCATTAAACTCGGAATAATTCGGAAGCAGAGATTTTCTTACCACACCTTCTATTTTTCCGTTCTTAAGTATTGCAGCCGAGTTGAAATATTTCTTACCTTCCGCATTTTTTGCTCTCGGCTCTATAAATCCGACAAGTGCGGTTGTTCCGCGGGTAATTTTTGCAAGCCCCTTAAGCCATTTTATATTTTCATCAACAATAACCGGATGTCTGTCAATAGTATCTTCTATCGGGTATCCCATAAGTGCAAGTTCGGGAAAAACTATCATATCAAGCCCTATTTGACAGGCATATTTTATATATTTGGCAATCTTTTTTGCATTGTATTCGACATTCCCTGCAACGGGATTGATTTGTGCCATTCCGATAAAACCGCCTTCGGAGACTATAGATTTAACCCCGTCAATAATATTTTGCGGAATATCTTCTCCGTGCGAAAATCTCTTATCGGCTATTTCGGATAGTGTGTACAAATTTTCAATCATAATGTCTTATAATCTCTTGCAGTAAAGCCCTGACAATTTCAGTCTGTCATAAATCTGTTTTTTTTTCAAGTCAAGTTTAGCAACCGGAAATCATAAAAATGCGGCACATAAAAATTTTTATGTGCCGTATGATGTAATTTAGTTTCTATCTTCTTCTAAAATTTCTCTGGTGTCTTCCCGAAGTTCCTCTGTGTGCATTATGTTTTTTTATTTCCGGTCTGCGATTGTTTTTCAAATTTTGTTTACGATTCTTATTGAATTGTTTTATGTTTTTCTTGTGTTCATTTTTCTTTTCAAATTTTGAATGTCCTCTGTTGTTTTTAAATTCTTTCTTTGACGGAGCCCTTTTTATTTCTTTTTTAGGTCCTTTTTTAGCAAATTGTTTGTGTCCTCTTTGCGATTGCTGATGTCTCATCTCTTTGTGCGGCGGATTCTTAAGCCCCCGGTTGCCATGCGGAGCTGCAAAACATTCTGTACTCATCCCGATTCCCGCAAATAAAGCTCCTGCAACCAACAATGATAAAATCTTTTTGTTCATACTGAATACCCTTTCTTTTAATCTTTTTCTTATTTCATATTCCGTTTGTATTTGTATAACGAATGGAGAGTTCAATCTGTTCAATTTTAAAAAACAATTCTGTTATATGCACTCCTATATTTGTTTTTCTTATTTACACATGCTACTCTTTATATTGTATATAATATGGAGTTTTATATGAGCGGCATAATTTGGAACAAAATGAAACATGATGTAAAAGTAAAATTGTTAAATGAACAGCATCGCAAACTTTTTGACATATTAAAAGAACTTTATAATGCAATGGAAGATAAAAGCAATAAATCGGCACTCCGCGTTATTCTGAATGATTTATCTTTGTATATAAAACAGCATTTAGAGGCAGAAGAAGCGCTTCTTCAAAAATATGCTTATCCTGATTTGGAGGAACAGCGCGAGCAGCACAAACTTTTTATAAAAAAAATAGAAGATTTTAAGAATGATTTTGAGAATAATAAATTTATGCTTTATTTTGAAATGGCAATATTTTTAAAAAACTGGATAGCTAATCATATAGAAGAAATTGATAAAAAATATGCTGATTTTTTAAATGCCAAAGGAATTTATCAGCAGCATACAGAGCTTCCCTTTTGTCGGCTTGTTATTAAGTAACACAAAAACAATATTTTATTCACAGCCTTTGGCATAATCAGAAGATTCCGCTCAAAAAAATTTTTCATTTTGTTACTAAGTTGCTCCGACTTCTTTTTTGTACTATTATATTTATAAAGAGGTGGAAATGGATTTTTTTAGGCAGCATAAAAAAATGATAGTTGGGTTGATAGCCTTGTCCTTTATCTTGTGGACATTAGGAATGGGGTTACTTTTAATTCTTCCTAGCATGGGCAGATAACAAAACAGGGAGATTGACTTGAACTGGAAAAAAATATTAAATATTTTAATATTTTTAGGTATTATGTTCAACACATTTATGTGTTGTGCATCTTTTGCAACACAGGATATCGAAGCTCAAAAAAAACAAACCCGAGCTAAAATAAATCATTTAAAATGGCTGGAAGGTCTTGAGACAAATAAGCTGTATAAAAACCAGCAAAAACTTGAGAATGCAACAAATTCTCTTCAGCAGTCAAAAACAGAAATTGTAAAAGCGCAAAGAGAATTGAATGGCATGCAGGCTCAATTAGACAGAGCCGCTGCGGAATATAACAGCTTAAACTCAGTTCTGGCTTCCCATATCAGAAAAGTTTTTAAATCACAAAGAAAAGCATTTTTTGAACTGTTGATAACTTCTGAAGATATTAATATGCTTGTAGACAGAGTATATTTCCAGAAAATAATTCTGAAAGAAGATTATGAAAGAATGGCTTCCGCGAAGAAGAAGGCACAGGAAATTGCAATGCTTAAATATAATATAGAAGCCAGAAAAAGGAATTTAGAGCGCTCTGTAACATCCATAAATTCACAACAGGCATATATTCAACGTGCAATCGCTAAAAATGAAAATATGATAAACAAACTCAGAACAGACAGAGTTGCTTATGAAAGAGCTGAACGGGAACTTGCCAAACAATCCGCAAGCATAGGTTCTTATATTAATAAAACGGCAAAAGATAGAGATGTTCAGGTTGCTTCAGGTTTCATCAAACCAATACAGGGACGTATAACATCTCCGTTTGGATGGAGAACCCATCCTATTTTTAACAGCAAGTCTTTTCACTCGGGTATAGATATCGGAGGCCCGAATTTAGGTGCAATAAGAGCTTCTAATTCCGGAAAAGTTATATACTCCGGTTGGTACGGAGGTTATGGAAAAGTTGTTATTTTGGAACACGGAATTGTTAACGGGAAGCCGATTACAACACTCTA